>JAUVTI010000153.1 GCA_030601605.1 Gemmatimonadales bacterium | reverse complement strand
CGCGACCTGATCGGCGCCGACCACATCGGGATCGGCTCGGACTTCGACGGGATCGAGATGCCTCCGAGCGGGCTCGATGACGTATCGCAGTTCCCCAACCTGATTGCCGAGCTGCTGCGCCGCGGCTGGAGTGATGACGAGGTGCTCAAGGTCCTGGGCATCAACGTGTTGAGGGTGATGCAGGAAGCGGAGTTGGTGGCCCAGCGGCTGCAGGCCGAGCGGCCCGTCAGCACAGCTCAGATCGAGGTCCTCGACGGCTGGGACACCGAGCCGCCGTTGCGGCGGCCAACTCGGGACTGAGGCGCCCGTCCAACGGAGGTCTGTCCATGCGCCGAGCAGTGATACTAGCGGGCCTGCTGGCCGCCGCCTGTGGCGGTCCCAATGTCGAGCGGATCAAGACGAGTGACCTCGAAGGCGCCTACGAGGCGTTCCGCACCAACATCGCAGCCATCCACAGGCGCGACACAGAGGCCTATCTGGCGCACTATATCGACTCGCCGGAGCTCGTGATCGCGGCCGCGGACTCGATTCGGCGCGGATTCCTGCTGTTCGCCGAGGCTCGCAGGGCGAGCGACGAGTGGCCGGATACGCTCATCGCCGGCCGTCCCACCATGGTATGGATCGGTCCAGGTGTGGTGTGGGGTGCGTACTCATACACGATGGTCTTCCAGGGCGACACGAGCAGCGGCTGGTCGGAGCGCGTCTTCGTGAAGACGGCCGGCGGCTGGAAGATCGTCGTGACCGGCATGGTGGAACGGTGTGACTGCTAGCCTGGAGGTATGATGCGGACGGTTGCGATGGTCTTGGCTCTCGCGGCGGCGCTGCCCGCCGCCCTGCTGGCGCAGGACAAGGAGATCATCCGGCTGCCCGGGTCTCTCGAGGGGCTGCCGTTCTCCAGCGCGGTGCGGGTCGGGGACATTATCTATCTTTCAGGTCAGATCGGCGTGCTGCCGGGAACCACGGAGCTGGTCGATGGCGGTATCGGGCCCGAGACCAGGCAGACGATGGAGAACATCAGACAGGTCCTCGAGTATGCCGGGAGCGCGCTGGACCGGGTCATCAAGTGCACCGTGTTCCTCGCGGACATAGCTGACTATCCGGCGATGAACGAGGTGTACCGCGGCTTCTTCCCGGGATACCCGCCGGCGCGGTCGACCCTGGCTGCGTCGGGACTCGCTTTGGGGGCGGAGGTGGAAATCGAATGCATTGCGCTGAGCGGTAAATGAAGATCACGAGACAATTGGCGCGGCTCGAGCCGATGGTGCTCCATCCGGTCCACGGGCTGTCCGACGAGGAGTGGCATCACGCGCCCGCCGGCAGTTGGACGGTGGCGCAGATCGTGGAGCACCTGGCGGTCAGCGTCGATCTGGTGGCGCAGCTCTTCGAGGAGCGCGGCGAGCTGCCTCCGCGGCGGCGGCGCAGCCGGCCGCACGAGACGGTGCTGAGGCACCTGGTGTTGCTCAGCGGGCGGATTCCGCGGGGTCTCAATGCAGTTGCGGCTGCGGTTCCGTCGGACGAGCCCGAGCCCGACATGGCCACCGCACAGTTCCGCATGGGCGTGGAGCTGATGAGGTACCTCGCCGAGACGTGGCCCTCCGAAGTCCGCGAGTCCGTGTTCCTACGCCACCCCTATCTCGGAGACCTGAACCTCCCCGAGTGGGTCCGCTTCCACTACGTGCACTCCCGCCACCACATGCAGGAGATTCGGGAGCGGTTGAGATGGTTGGGAAAAGAGGTCGCGTAGAGCTCGATCGCCGCGCCGCTTTCATGCATGCCGCGATGCCGTCAATCCAGTGTGGTCAGCCCCCGCTCACTGACCGGCGGTGTGAGAGCGGCCGCGGAGTTCCCCTGCGCCGTCAGCGCTTCGGCCATGGCCTCGGCCACGGCGGCCGCCTGGTCAGCCGGCGTGATGGCCAGCAACGCGGATCCTGATCCGGAAATCGTGACCCCGTACGCCCCGTTGGCGCGCCCGGCCGCGACGGCCTCGTCATATCCCACGATGAGCCGCTTGCGGTGCGGCACCGCGATCTGATCGTCCATCCCGAAGCCGATTAGATCCCCTTCCGCGTTCATCAGACCCAGCACGAGCGCGGCGGCCCGCCCCGCCTGCGCGGTAGTTGCCTCACGTGAGAACTCGGCGGGGAGGATGCTGCGAGCCATCTTGGTATCGATCGGGGTCTCGGGCACGGCGAGCGCCACGCCGAGCCGCTCGTTGAGCACGAGCCGCGCGGGCCGCGGCGCCGCCAGCACGAACCCTCCGTAGACGGCTGCGCCGGCGTTGTCAGGATGGCCTTCCAGCGTGACGGCGGAGTCGTACACCGAGTCACGATCGAACGCGCTACTCTGGATGAGCTGCAGAAGCGCGTACCCGGCGACCGCCGCCGCCGCCGACGAGCCGAGCCCCCGGGCCAGGGGAATCTCGGACTGCACCCGCAGCCTGCGCCGCTCGGGCAGGGCGTCCTTCAGAATGCCGAGGATGATGTCTTCCGACGGGCTCAGCCCCTCCAGAGTACCGAGATACTCCGGGTCACCCTCGCCTGCGTCCAGGCGGACCTCGAGCCACATGTCGAGCGCCAGCCCCAGACAGTCGAAGCCGGCCCCCAGATTCGAGGTGGTGGCGGGAACGCGAACGCCGATCATGGGTCTGAAGATACCCGCTGTATCCTACTCGGGGCTCTTTCGCTTCGCGGTCCACGGCCGCTCGCCACGCGGGGTTACGAACTTGCCGGACATCTCGTCCCCTTCGACGGTGGCCGTGTACGTCATCTCCATGCTCCGGTCCCCGCGCGTGAACACCATCGTGAACGAGATCTCGTTGCCGTTCACGGAGCCGTCGTCAATGGGCGTCGTGCCCATCCGGGTCTCCATGGTTCCGCTCAGGGAATCGCCATGCTGCTCGAACGTGATGATCCGAGTCTGAGTGCCCTGCGGGGTCTCCACCGTGATTTCCCATTCGCCCGTGACGTCGACCGCCTCCTGGGCCCACGCGGGAGTGGCGAGCGCGAACAAGGCAGCGCCGAGCAGCAGGGCATTGAGTTTCTTCATCGTCGTTTCGCTTCAGTCTTCCGGTTAGAGGATTCCTACTCGTAGCGCAGCGCGTCGATCGGATCCAGCATGGCCGCGCGCCGAGCGGGCCAGATGCCGAAGAAGATGCCCACGGCGGCGCTGAAGAACACCGCGAGCGCCACCGCGCCCGGCGAGATCATCGTATTCCAATTGGCCAGCACCGAAAGCGCGATCGCGCCACCCGAACCCGCGCGGATCCCGAGCGCTCCGCCCAGCATGCAGAGTACCAGCGCCTCGACGAGGAACTGCAACATGATGTTGCGGCGCGTGGCGCCCAGTGCCTTGCGGATGCCGATCTCGCGCGTCCGCTCGGTAACCGATACCAGCATGATGTTCATGATGCCGATGCCGCCCACCAGCAGGCTCACCGCCGCGATCCCGGCCAGGAGGAACGTGAATGTCTTGGTAGTCTCCTCCATCGTCGCCAGAAACTCGGCGCGGTTGCGGATTTGGAAGTCGTTGTCCGCGCCCGGGCGAACGCCGTGCTCCCGGCGCAGGACCCGCTCGATCTCAATCATGGCCACGTTGGCCGAATCGGGGCTGCTGACCTGGACCGTGATCGAGTTGAGCCGATCGCTGCCGAAGATGCGGTACTCGGCGGTCTGCACGGGGATCAGAATCTGCTCGTCCGGATTCCACCAGCTTCCCTGCGCGCCCTTCTCGGCGAGCACGCCGATGATCTCGAACTGGATTCCGCGGATGGCAATCTGCTGACCCAGCATGGCCGCCGGGTTGGCGCTCAGCTGCTCGGGAACCGCGTACGCGAGCACCGCCACGCGCTTGCGCGCCTCACCGTCACCGGCCGTGAACGTCCTCCCATACGCGACCCTGTAATTGTTCGCATCCACGTAAGCCGGTGAGGTGCCGATCACGTTGATGCTAATGTTCTGGTTGACGTACTTGACCTGCTGGGTGCGGCGCATCTCGGGGATCACCGCCTTGAAGCCACGGCCCTCACGTTCCAGCGCCTCGGAATCGTCGGTCGTGAGGCGCACGCTCGAGCTCGACACGCCGCGGTGCATCGACTGCCCCGCGTACACAGAGAGGAGGTCCGTACCGAGGGTCTCGATCTGCTCCCGCACCGCCTTCTGGGCGCCCGTTCCCAGCGCGACCATCGTGATCACGGCCGCAACGCCGATCACGATGCCCAGCGCCGTCAGGAATGAGCGCAGCTTGTTGGCCCTGATGGCGCTCAGGGCGACCTGGATGGTTTCGCCGAATAGCATTAGTTCCTCGACACGCCGGGGAGGCTTCGGCTCCGTACGCGGTTTAACCGGTCCTGCCACTCCTGCTGGCTCGCCAGCAGGCTCGCGCTCGGAAGGATGAGCACGGTGTCGGACTCCGTCAGGCCGGTGATGATTTCGGAGTAATCGAGATCCGTGAGCCCGGTGCGCACCGGGATGGCGACGGCGCCGCCTTCGCCCAGCGCGAACACTACATAGCTGCCGCCGAACAGGTACTCGTTGGTCTGCTGCTGCCGGCGGCCATGTCCCTGTCCGCCGCCCATCGCGTTGCGAACCGCTTGCATGATCCGCCGGTCCTCGGCGCTCAGTGCCTGCGGGCCGCCCCCTTCGCGCATCTTCTGGAACACCTGCCGTACCTGCTCGGCGGTGATGCCCTCGGGAAGCTCGACCTCACGGCCCTGGAAGCTGAACGTCTCGCGCTGCGGCTCGGCGTTGTCCGGCTGGCCGTCCGTGGCGGCCGTGCCGCCGAAGGAGCCCTGCCCCTCCTGCTGTGCCTGGCGCGCGTCGACCAGCTGCTGCCGCACGGCGTCCTCGTCGAGACCCAGCACCTGCGCGGCCGAGGTCCAGTCCTGCTCCGTGCGTAGTGCGCCGTTCGGGACCGCGAGCACGCCGCGGCGCTCGCCCACGTGCACCTCGACCTCCGCGTTCATGCCGGGCTTCAGCATCGTCTCGGGATTCGCGATGCGCACCA
>JAUVTI010000067.1 GCA_030601605.1 Gemmatimonadales bacterium | reverse complement strand
TCCGCCGACCGCTACACTTTTCTCGGCTTCCTCCCGCGCAAGGGGCGCGATCGCCGCAGCCTGCTCGAGAACGTGGCCGCGGCGCCCTGGACGACCGTTCTGTTCGAGGCGCCGCCGCGACTCGTGAAGCTGCTCGAGGATCTCGGCAAGGTGTGCGGCGGCGAGCGCGAAGCGGCCGTCGCGCGTGAGCTCACCAAGGTGTACGAGGAACTGAACGCCGGGACCCTCGATGAACTGGCGGTTTACTACGAGGAGAATCCCCCGAAGGGGGAAGTCACCGTGCTGATCGCCGGGCATCGTGGACAGCCGGCCGAGGTCGATGGGGAAGCGGTGCGCGCGCGCGCGCGAACGCTGTTGGACGAGGGGCTCAGCAGACGCGACACCGCAGGGCGCGTGGCCGAGGAGTTCGCGCTGCCCCGGAGAGAGGCCTATCGCATCGTGACGGAGTTGTGAGTCGGCTGCGCTTCTGCATCGCGGCGCTCGGCGTGCTCCTGCTGGGCGCCGCGCAATCGCACACACCGCTCGCCATCGGCCGGCTGCAGTACGATGGGGGCGGTGATTGGTACGCCAATCCCTCGAGTCTCCCCAATCTTCTGACCGAGATCGACCGGCGTACGACCATCAGGGTGGAGGAGCGAGAGCGGGTGGTGCGCCTCACCGACCCGGAGTTGTGGGACTTGCCGTACCTGTATATGACCGGCCACGGCAACGTGCGGTTCTCGGCGGAGGAAGTTCGCACCCTGCGCCTCTACCTGGAGAGTGGTGGGTTCCTGCACGCGGACGACAACTACGGCATGGACGATTCGTTCCGGCGCGAGATCTCGCGCGTCTTCCCCGACCGCGAGCTGGCGGACGTGCCGCTCGATCACCCCGTGTACCGCGCCGTGTACGAGTTCCCGCAGGGTCTTCCCAAGATCCACGAGCACGATGGGCTGCCCGCGCGCGGGCTGGGGATCTTCGTCGACGGCAGGTTGGCGGTCTTCTACTCGTATCAGTCCGACCTGGGTGACGGTTGGGAGGACCCCGACGTGCACCGGGACCCGGCCGGCCTGCGCGAAGCGTCGATACGCATGGGCGTGAACCTGTTCGTCTACGCTGTGACCGCGAGCCCATGACCGAGACCAGGCGTTGGTTGGAGTCGCGGCGGAGCGAGTTGATGCGGCGGACGGCAGGAGCGGGCGCCCTGCTCACGCTGGGGCTCGTGCTACTGATGCTTGCCGTGGGCGTCTTGTTGGGACGGCTGGGGGCGTATCAGCGCGTGCCGGCAGCGGTGCTGCTGGCGTGGATGGCGGTGGGCGGGGCGGTGGTCTGGGGGCTGTGGTGGTGGCGCAGCCGCAGGCTTCGGCTCGGGGTCATGCGACTCGCCGCCCACGTGGAGCGCACGGGAGGGCAGCGGCGCGGGTCGGTTGCCGGCATCGCCTCATGGACTGAGCGCCAGGGAAGCGCCGCGCTGGCCTCGCTGGCCGACGGCCGCACGACTCGCTGGCTCGCGGCCAGCGGTGGTGATGCGTTGGGGGACGTGCGGCGGCGCACCGGGCAGGCGGTGATGAGTGGCGCGGCGCTGTTCACGCTCGGTGCGTTCGCCTTCGTGGGCTCCGGTCCGGCGACGGGAGCGGGCGCGGCCTTTTGGCGTCCGGTAGCGGTGCTGGCGCGCGCCAGCCAGCCGGTCGTGCTGACGGTGGACCGCACGGCGGTGCGCCGGGGCGAGCACATCACGGTAATTGTGACGGCGCCCGGACGGCCGGCCGCCGAGTTGTGGGTCCGGGCCCCCGGCGACCCGTGGACGAGTGAGCGGATCGCTCTGGATACGGCGGGCAGCGCCACCGTGGTGCTGGGTCCGCTCGAGAGCGACCGGTTTCTGCGCGCGGTGAGCGGCCGCAAGGAATCCGGGACCGTGCACGTGCGGGTGGCGCTGCCGGCGCTGCTTGCCGACCTCCAGTTGCTGGCGCGCTATCCCGCATACCTCGATCGGGCCGACGAGCCGCTGGCTCCCGGTGATGCGCCGCTGCTGCTGCCGGTGGGCACCCGCATCGCGACGCGTGGGCGCGCCACCGTCGCGCTCGCCGGCGCCGCATGGCGGCGACCGGGTGAGGCCGTCCGGCTCTCGGTCGAGGAGCAGTCCTTCCGTGGTGTGCTCCCGGTGAGTGTCAGCGCTCGCTGGACGCTCGAGGTGATCCCGCTCGCCGGTGGGTTGATGGACGAGGAGCCGTCCCTGCTGGTAGTGGAGGCGGTGGCCGACAGCGCTCCGTTCGTGGCGGTCCCGGTCCCGGGGATCGACACCTCCGCTGCACTCTCGCTGCGGCAGCCGCTGCTGAGCGACGCGCGCGATGACCACGGGCTCATGCGAATGGAGTTGGTCAGCTGGCGCGTGAGCCGCCACGGCGAACGCGAGGAGCCGCGGACCGAGCCGGTGCCGCTACCCGCCGCAGGCGCCGAGCGCGCCGTCATCCCCTGGGTGCTGGTCCTCGAAGGGAAGGGCTACCTGCCGGGTGACACCGCGTACTACAAGGTGCGGGCGTTCGACAACACACCGGCAGGACAGATGGGTGAGAGCCGCACCTTCGCGCTGTGGCTGCCCGCGATGGCCGAGCTCAGGAGAGCGGCCCGCAGGGCGACCCGGGCGGTGGCGACCGAGGCCGACTCACTGGTGCGCGATCAGTCCGAGCTGGCACGGCAGATCGAGGATCTGGCCGCCGAGCGGGAGCGCGGCGAGCAGCGCGACGCAGCGGCGCCAGGCGCGCGCGAGGACCAGTTGCCGTTTGCCTCCGTGGAGCGCGCCCGGGAGCTGCTCGCGGAAGAGAACGAGGTGCTCGAGCGGGCCCGTCAGCTGCAGCAGGACGTGCGCGAGCTGGCGGACGCAGCGTGGGACGCGGGCCTCACCGACCCAGAGTTCCAACGGCAACTGGCGGCGATCGAGGATCTCCTGGAGCGCGCGCTGAGCGAAGAGCTTCAAGCCCGGCTGGAGGCGCTGCGCGACGCGCTGCGACGCCTCGATCCCGAAGCCACGCGGGAGGCATTGCAGGAGCTCGCGCGCTCGGCAGAGGAGTTGCGCGAGGAGTTGGCGCGCGGGCGGGAGCTGTTCGAGCGCGCTGCGATCGAGGGAGATCTCACCTCACTGTCCCAGGATGCCGGCGAGCTCGCGGCCGAGCAGCGCGAGTGGAACCGTGAGGCGGGACTCGGAACGGATTCCGCCCAGGCAGCCGCCGAGCGTGAGCTGGCGCGCCGCGCCGACTCGCTGGCCGCCGAGCTGGAGCGGTTGGACGCGGTGCTCGACACGCTGGCCCCCGGGCGTGAGCTGGGGCAGCCGATCGAGGGCGCCGGCAGAGCGGCTGAGCAGATGCGGCAGGCCGCCGAGGCGGCCGAGCGGGGTGAATCGGATCGCGCGCAGCGGTCGGGCGAGTCGGCGAGCGACGCGCTGGAGCCGCTGGCCCTACAGATCGAGGAGCAGCGCGACGAGCTGCGCGAAGAGTGGCGCCGGGAGGTGATGGCGCAGCTGGAAAGGGCTCTGGTGGAGACCGCCGAGCTGGCCCGGGAGCAACAGGACATTGCCCGGCGACTCGGCCGGGGGGAGTCGGACGGCGACGTGCGCGGCACCCAGGCGGCAACCAGAGAGGGAGTGGATCGCGTGATAGAGCGGCTGGCGCAGGCAGCCGGGCGCAACGCTCTCGTGCCGCCTCGTCTGGGCGCGGCCCTCGGACTCGCCAAGCTGCGTATGGCCGAGGCGCTGGACCTGGTCCAACGCGGCAACCCGGACACGCGCGAGGCGGAGCAGCGCGCGGGTGAGGCGCTGGACGCGCTCAACCACGTGATCTACGCGTTGCTGCAGACGCAGAGCGACGTGGGTGGCTCCCAATCCGGCTCCGGAATGCAGGAGGCGATGGAGCGCTTGGCGGAGTTGGCCGAACAGCAGGGCGCGCTGAGCGGAGAGGCTGGCGGGCTGCTCTCGATGTCGCCGGCCGCGGGAGACCAGCTCATGAGGGAGCTCCGTGCCTTGGCCGAGCGGCAGCGGGCGCTGGCGGAGGAGTTGGAGCGCCTCAACGCGGAGGGGGAAGTGTCGGGCGCGGACCAGCTCGCCGCTGAGGCCGAGGAGCTGGCCGACAGGTTGGAGAGGGGCCAGCTCGACCGCGAGCTCGTGGAGCGGCAGGAGCGGCTCTTCCGGCGCCTGCTGGACGCCGGCCGCTCGCTGGAGGGTGATGAGGAGGACGAGCGCCGCGAGCGCGTGAGCGAGGTGGCGGGCGCCGGCAACGTGCTCCTGCCCGAGGCCGGGACGGTGCGCGCCACGGAGCCGCGCTACCCGTATCCCACGTGGGAGGAGCTGCGCGCTCTGTCGCCCGAGGAGCGCAGGCTGATTCTGGACTACTTCCGCAGGCTGAACGATGTACGTCGCTAGGTCGGCCTTCGCACTGGTGGCCGTCCTCGTCCTTGCCACGGGGGGCGCGCGCGCGCAGGAGGTGGATCCCCAGTGGATCGGGCTGGCGCTGCGTGCGGAGCGGCAGGGGCAACTGCCACTGGCGCTCGACTATTACCGGCGCATCCTGTCGCTGGAGCCGGGCGACGCCACGGCGCTCCAGGGGGTGGAGCGCGCATTCGTTCGGCTGGGAATGCGGGATTCCGTGGCGCTGTACGCCGCCCGTGCCATAGAGGCCGCGCCACGGAACCCGATACCGCGGGAGATCGCGTTCCGCAGCGCCGCGTCCCAGGGGCGCGACAGCGTGGAAGTGGTGGTCCGCGGTTGGACGGCCGCGTTTCCCGGGAGCGCGAGGCCGTACCAGCTGTGGTCCTTCTGGCTCGCGCAGCACGGTTTCACGAACGATGCCCGGCAGGTGCTGATCGAGGGGCAGTCGTGGGTGGGTGAGGTTGCACTGGCGCCGGACCTGGCCCGCTTCCTGATGGGCACGGGCGAGTGGGTCGAGGCCGCCGTGCAGTGGCGCATCGTGGTGGAGGACAACGGCGGGTTGGTGGCGACGGGCGCCACGGGTCTCGGGCAGGCGCCGGTGAGCGCCCACGACCAGATCGTGGAGCGGCTCTTGGAAGGGGGTCCGAGCCAGCCGACCCAGTGGCTCGCTGCGGACCTGTTGGCTCGCTGGGGGAGGCCGGCGGAGGCGTGGGCAGTGCTGGACGCCGCGCTGCCCGACGACCGAGCTGTCGCGGTTGCACTCCTGCTCAGGTTTGCCGACCAGGCGACGCGAATGGTCGGGCCGGGTGGTTGGCGCGCGCGCGGCTACGCGCTGGAGCGTTTGGCCGGGCTGTCGTCGGGTGACGCCGCCGAGCAGGCGCGTCTCGGGGCGGCGCGTGCTTTCACGGAAGCCGGTGACCTGGCCGCCGCCAGGCGGCAACTCGATCACCTTGCCGGCACGCTCCAATCCCCGAATGAGGATGCGGCGGCCGCGATGGCGGGGTTCATCCGGCTGTTGTCCGATGCGGGCAGGGTGGACGAGGCCGAGGAGCGGTTCGACGAGTGGCTGCCGCGTCTGGGTCCTGGCGACGCGGCCGACCTGAGAGAGCACCTGGCGTGGGCCCGGGTGATGCAAGGCGAGCTGGATCGCGCCGAGGCTCTCCTGGGCGACGCCTCTTCGGTGAGGGCGGACGCCGTGGCCGGGTGGGTGGCCCTCTACCGCGGAGAGCTGGGCCAGGCGCGGCAGCGCCTCCGGGCGGCGGGACCCTACGCTGATTCCCGACAGGAAGCCACCGAGCGCGCGGCGATGCTCGTCCTGCTGGAGCGCATCGAGGCCGAGCGACTTCCCGAGCTGGGGAGGGGCCTGCTCGAGGCACTGCGCGGCGACACGGCCAAGGCGCTGCTCGAGCTGGAACGCGCGGCCGCGCGACTGCCTCCTGAAGGGGGCCGGTCGGAGGTTCTGATGCTCGCCAGCGACTTGGCCGCGGGCATCGCGGACCACCAGCGCGCCGAGGCACTTCTGCTGGGAGCGTTGGCGGCCGATTCGAGCGGCCCGGCCGCGCCGGCGGCGGAGCTCAGGCTCGCTCGGGTCTACGCCGTGACTGGGCGCCGGACCGATGCGGCGCAGCGTCTCGAGCGCCTCATTCTCGCGCATCCGGAGAGCGCTGTGGTGCCTCAGGCGCGGCGCCTGCTGGATCAGGTGCGCGGAGCGATCCCGCAGTCATGAGGCGACGGGAGTTCCTCCAGGCATTGGGCGCGACCGCGCTGCTGCCCGGACCGCTTCGTGCGCTGGCCGCCCGGTCGGGAGACTCACCGCGCCAGGCGGGGCCCGCGCTGCTGATCCCGATGGACGATCGCCAGACCAATCACCTCAAGGCATACGGGATCACGTTCCGCTCGCTCAGGCGCGGTGGGCGCGCCGAGTGGCTGCTCAATTACCGCGGCGGGAGTTACCTGTTGGAAGCCGACGCCGCCTCGCGCCGCGAAGCCGCACTCCAGGGAGTGCTGGTCGAGGAAGTATCTGCCGCGGACGTCGTTGGCATCCGCGGCACGGTCGCGGCCAGCAACATGGACGCGATTCCCCTGGAGAAGGCTCCCAAGGTCGCGGTGTACGCACCGCCCAGCGCGGCGCCCTGGGACGACGCGGTGACGATGGCGCTCGAGTACGCGGGCATAGAGTAC
Source organism: Gemmatimonadales bacterium (assembly GCA_030601605.1). Lineage (GTDB taxonomy): Bacteria > Gemmatimonadota > Gemmatimonadetes > Gemmatimonadales > GWC2-71-9 > WVYX01. The sequence continues at coordinate 3,105 of JAUVTI010000067.1, read as the reverse complement.
GACAAGATCTGGGATCCCGAGGTGCTGCGCGGGCACCTGAGCCGCTACGAGTGGCTCCACCTGCACCACGAGGACTTCACGGGGCAGTACTCGAAGTTCTTCCTGACGTACAGTGGGTCGCCCTGGCTGAGCGACATGGTCCGGCTCCATGCCGAGACTGCGCGGGCGCTGGGGCTTGCCAACGTAGCGGAGCTCAAGAAGGCGGTGGCGAACACCATCCGGCGCTACGTGCAGGACGGCGGCTTCCTGTTCGCGATGTGCACCGCGACCGAGACGCTGGAGCTGGCGCTCGCCGCCGAAGGCGTGGACATCGCGGCCCGGTTCAGCGACGGCACGCCGATGGACCCGTTGGCGGCCGAGAAGATGCAGTGGGAGCGCAGCTTCGCGTTCCAGGGCGCGAGCCTCGAGCTCTCGCCCGCCGTCGCCAGCTTCTCCGACATCGACGGGCACCAGGTCAACAACCCCGCGCTGCGCCAACCGCTCGGCGCGTTCCAGCTGTTCGACTTCAGCGCCAAGATAGATCCGGTCGCGACGATGCTGGTGCAGTGCCACCGCGACGTCATTCCCGACTTCTACGGCCTCACGACGTCGTTCAACCGCAACCGGCTGAAGCCCGGCGTCACCGTACTCGCTGACGAGCCGGGAGCGCGTTGGGTGAAGTACATTCATGGAGAGTATGGGTCGGGGACCTGGACCTACCTGGGCGGTCACGATCCGGAGGACGCGCAGCACCAGATCGGTGACCCGCCGACGGATCTCTCGCTGCACCCGAGTTCGCCCGGGTACCGTCTCATACTCAACAACGTACTCTTCCCAGCGGCCAAGAAGCGCGAGCTCAAGACGTGACAGACATAGCCGCCGATGCACGCGCGCGGCTGGCCTCCGAGATCGCAAAGGCCGGCGGGCGGGAGGTCTCGTTCGTCGCCACGTTGGACGGCGCAGGGACGATCACCGAGGTGCGGGCGGTCGCGCGCGGCACGGTGGACGCCGTGCTGGCCCTTCCGGGAGTGGCCGCCCGGGGGCAGATGGCGCTGCACAACCATCCCGGGGGAAACCTCGAGCCATCGACCGCCGATCTCCACGTCGCGGCCCAGCTGCATGACGCCGGAGTGGGGTTCGGCATCATCGACAACTCGGCCGAACACCTCTACGTGGTGGTCGAGGTCCCGCGCGCAAAGGAGTACGAACAGCTCGACCCCGTGGCGCAGGCGGACGCACTGGCGCCGGGCGGCTTCGTGGCGCGGGTGCTGGGCACGTTCGAGGATCGGCCCGGCCAGCGCGACATGGCCGCGTACGTGGCGGACACGTACAACGACGGTGGCGTTGCGCTGCTCGAGGCCGGCACCGGCGTGGGGAAGTCCCTTGCCTACCTCGTGCCCGCCATCAACTGGAGCCTCGCCAACGGCGAGCGCACGGTCGTCTCCACCAACACGATCAACCTGCAGGAGCAGCTCGTAGGCAAGGACCTGCCGTTGCTGGCCCGCGCGTTCGCCGACGCGGAGCGGGTTCCCACGTTCTCACTGCTCAAGGGGTGGAACAACTACCTGTGCCACCTGCGCCTCAACCTGGCGATCGGCGGGCAAGGCTCGCTGCTGGAGCCGGAGAAGGCGGACGAGCTCAGCGACCTCGCCGACTGGGCGTCACACAGCGCGGATGGCTCGCTCGCGGATCTCACGGCCCAGCCTTCGCCCGACGTGTGGGAGGAGGTGCGGGCCGAACCCGACCTGTGCAGCCGGCTCGAGTGTCCTCACTTCGACCGCTGTTTCCTGTTCGCGGCCAAGCGGCGCGCCGCCGATGCGGACGTGGTGGTCGTGAACCATCACCTCCTCACGGCGGACCTGGCGGTGCGGCGCGCGCAGGAGAACTGGCAGGATGCCGCCGTGCTTCCCCCGTACCGTCGCCTGGTGCTGGACGAGGGCCACCATCTGGAGGACGTGGCAGCGCAGCACCTGGGCAGCCGTGTCACTTCGCGCGGCGTCCTGCGGCTGCTCTCGCGGCTCGAGCGGAACGGGAAGGGGCTGATTCCCACGTTGCTCACCGAGATCGCCGCGCGCGACGATCTGCTCACCGACGCGTCCACCGAGCTCATCCGCTCGTCGCTGTTGCCGGCGGTGAGTGCGGCGCGCGGGCAGGCCGAACGCGTCTTCACGTTGCTCGCCGATTGGCTCACGCAGCAGACCGTGGGCGTGAGACGCCTGGACGACGCGTTTGCCGACGATCCAGTGTGGGGGGAGGGGTTGGGGACGGCGCTCGACGACCTCGTCTCCGCCTTGGGGAGGCTCAAGGACGGCGTAGAGACGGTGGCCGACAGGCTGGAGCTGACGGAGGAGCCCGATCGGCGGTCGCAGATCGTGCAGGAGCTGCGCGGCGTGGTGCGGCGACTCGAGAACGCGATGGACGGGTTCGGGCTCGCGCTGCGTCCCGCGCCGGGCCTGGAACTCGTGCGTTGGGTGGAGCGGCGCGGCCAGCGGCCGCAGGGCGGGGTGCCGTTTCCCATTGCGCTCGCCGCTGTGCCGCTCGACCTGGCGCCGCTGCTGCGGGAGTCACTGTTCGACCGGGTGGATACGGTCGTCGTGACGAGCGCCACGCTCGCCACGGGCGGAGACTTCGAGTTTCTGAAGGAGCGCATCGGGCTCTCCCTTCCGCCCGATGCCGTGAAGTACGCTGAGGCGCTCCCTTCGCCGTTCGAGTTCCAGGAGCAGTGCATGTTCGGCGTGCCGACCGACCTGCCCGATCCGCGCACGGATGAGGCGGGGCACGACCGGGGCGTGGCGCAGGCCATTCTGGATCTGGCGCGCGTCTCGGACGGCGGGATGTTCGTGCTGTTCACGAGCCACGCCGCTCTGAGGAGGGTGGCGGCGATGTTGCGCCAGAGCGTGGGTGGACGCTGGCCCTTGCTGGTGCAGGGTGAAGGACAGCGCGACCACTTGCTGCGGCGATTCCGGGATCTGGGCTCGGCAATACTGTTGGGGACCGATAGCTTCTGGGAAGGGGTAGATGTTCCTGGGCGCTCGCTCCGCGCGCTCGTGCTCGCCAAGCTCCCGTTCAGGGTGCCGAGCGAGCCTCTGACGGCGGCGCGGCTCGAGGCGCTCGAGGCGAAGGGTG
>JAUVTI010000174.1 GCA_030601605.1 Gemmatimonadales bacterium | reverse complement strand
TGCCGCATCCGGTAGAGCACGGTCCGGCTGTCCGGCAGGGCCTGTGGCCAGGCTACGCCGACCTCCCACTCGGCCGTGTCGAGAGAGATCACGCCCTCCCGCTGACCTCCCGTAGCCCTCATGCGATGCAGACCACCCAGGTCGGCGTCGAAGTAGATGTAGCCGTCCGGTCCCCAGGAGCCGCCGCTCACTCCGAGCAAGGTGTCGGTCAACGTCAGTGGAAGGCCTCCCGTGAGCGGGACCACCTTCAAGCTTCGTGGTTGCTCGATGAAGAACCCCACCTGGCGACCGTCGGGCGAGAAGAACGGGTTGTACGCGCCCTCGGTGCCCGCCAGCGGCCGGGCGATCAGATCGTCTTGGTCCCGCACCCAGAGCCGGGACACTTCGTCCTCCGCACCCCCCACGTAGACCAGTTGCGTCCCGTCCGGGGAGAGGGCGATGTGTTGGGAGGGGGTCATGCCGTCCAGTGCTTGGTCCTCAGGCAGCGCGATGGCGAAGCGGCTGACGGGCCGCGGCACCGGGCGCAGCCAGCCCCACAGTGCTGTCACGAGCAGCAGTGCGCTCGCTGCGGCGAGGCCGATCGTCGTGCGGCTCCAGCGCTTCGGTCCCTTTGCCGCCGCAGCGGGAGCGGCCGCCGTCGCCACCATACTGAACGACGGATTCGCCAGCGCCTCACTGAAATCCGCCGCGGTGTGGAACCGGTCCGCCGGCAGCTTCTGCAATGCCTTCTCGATCGCCGCCGCCGCGTTTGGCGGAGTGGTGGGACGGGCGGCTGTCACGAGCGGCGCCTTCTCCGTGATCACCTTGGCCACGATGGCCTGCGCGGTGCTCCCGGTGTACGGCGGATCGCCCGCCAGCATCTCGTACAGCATGGCGCCCAACGAGTAGACGTCGCTCCGCGCATCCAGCTCCCGGTCGCCCATCGCCTGCTCGGGACTCATATAGTGCGGCGTTCCGATGGAGAGGCCCGTCTCCGTGAGCCGCTCGCCGCCGGCGTGGCTCACCGCGAGTGCGATCCCGAAATCGGCCACCATCGCCTGCCCGTCGTGCAGCAGGATGTTCTCGGGCTTGATGTCGCGGTGGATCACGTCGTGCCGGTGCGCGTAGTCCAGCGCGGCAGCGACGCTGCGCGTAATCTCCACCGCTTCATCCACCGCGAGCTGTTTCTCGCGCAGGATCTTGTCGCGCAGGGTCTCGCCCTCGACGTACGGCATCACGTAGTAGAGGAACGTGTCGGCCTCGCCCGAGTCATGCAGCGGCAGGATGTGCGGGTGCTGCAGGTTGGCCGTGACCTCAATCTCCTTGAGGAACCGCTCCGCGCCGATCACGGCGGCCAGCTCAGGCCGCAGCACCTTGAGAGCGACAGGACGGTTGTGCTTCACATCCCGCGCCAGGTACACCGTGGCCATGCCGCCCGCGCCGAGCTCCCGCTCGATCACGTAGCGGTCGGCCAGCGCAGTCTTCAGCTGTTCGGTCTGTTCAGCCATGGAGGATGGGAGCCAGCGGCACCTTCTTGCGGTACCTGCAGAACATGCAGGTGGGATCACCGCAGTGCGTGTTGATCCAGCAGTTGCACCCGGCGCAGAAGTGCGACCAGTGGCCCAGGCTGAACACCGAGGGGCTGCCGCAGTCCACGCACGGCTTCTCATGCGCTATGAACCCGGACATGATGCGGCCGTCTATCGTGACCGTGGCGTCGTCGTCGTTCTCGACCATGTGGGGCTGTGGCATCCGTCAGCTCCGCGGCAAGTCACGTTTGCACTCACCCTCCGTCACTCCCCGACCTTCGCCTTCAGTTCCTCGAACCAGTTGAACACCGGCACCATGTCTCCACCAACGCCTGCACCCAGCCTGATCGTATAGAAGGCCTGGTCGTCCGGTGACACGGTGTAGTACGGATGGTACTGGGCGTTGGCCTTGTAATCCTGGGTGGAGAAGAGGACCTCCGAGCCCTCCACGATGAACGTCGTGCCGCCGGCCACCGCGGCCGAGACCAACTGGTTGCTCCCATTCACGTAGAACAGCTCGCGGCCGCTATGGGCCCACACGGGGAAGGCCCCACCGTTGGATGACACCTGCCACTTTGCGTCGCCCACATTTGGGAACGGCCGGACATACACCTCTGGATTTCCCGTTTCCTCTGCGACGTACGCCAGCCAACGGCCGTCCGGAGAGAGCGCTGGGTTGTACTCCTCGAACTGTGTCGTAAGCAGCCCCGAGGGCACACTGTCACGGCCGGGACGGATCGCCATGATGTCGCGCTGCCCGTCGTCGCCACCCTCGCGGAACACGATCCACTCACCGTCGCGGGACCAGGTCGCCTGCTCGATGCCGCGCTCCCTGTGGAGCACATGCTCGTCCTGCGCGCTCCCGTCGGCACGCCGCATGTAGAGATCCCACAGGCCGTCGCGATCCGACACGTAGGAGACGAACAGCCCGTCCGGCGTCCATGCCGGACGGTAATTCATGCTGCCCTCGAACGAGAGCTTGGCGAGCGGGCCACGCGGCAGCTCCTTCACCCACATGTGCTGCCCGTCGCTACCGACGACCGAAACCGCGAGCCGGGAACCGTCCGGCGACAGCTCCAGCGACCCGAAGACGCCGGTCCACTCCGGATCGACGATTTCCTCTTCTCCGCTGCGGGACACGCGCACGATCTGATCGGGCGCGACGTTCGCTCCGCTGACGTAGAGCAGGGTCCCGGACTCAGAGATCGCCATGTCCACGGCGCCCCACTGCTTGACGGAGATGTCCTCGAGGAGCGGCACGGCGGGACCGGTCAGCTCGAGCCGGTCCTGATCGAAGGGAGCAGCCAGGAGGACGCCGTCGGACCGCACGAACACGAGGTGTCCGGACGCGGCGTAGCGAGCGTACAGCCCTCGCAGCAGAGTGCGATGCGTGCCCGACTCCAGATCCAGCACGGCGATGTCGTACTCGCCCGTCGCCGCCGGGGAGGTGTGGCCCACGGTGAAGACGACACCCTTGCCGTTCGGCAATACGTCGGGCCAGTGGTGTATCGCCTCACGCTGCGTACTGTCGCGGGTGGTAACGACCTCGACGGCATCGCCGGTCACCGAGATGCGACTCAGGCTCCACCCGGCGTTGGTGAAGTAGATCATCCCGTCCACGCCCCAATCCCCCCCGAACCACTGCACGGAGTCGGAAAGGGCTATCGGCGGCTCGCCCGTCAGCGACACCACGTTCAGGGTCGCCAGACCGCTCCCCGACATGAACGCCAGCCTCGTACCGTCCGGCGAGAAGCTCCAGTTGTACCCGCCGACCGTTCCGGGAATCGGCTCCGCGATCAAGCGGTCGAGGGAGCGGCTCCATAGCTGCCCCGCGCCTGCCTGGACGGACGGACCCATGTACACGATGCGAGAGCCGTCGGGGGATAGGGTGGCGGTCGGTCCCCAGATGTACGAACCGCGGCGCTGGTCCTCCGGGAACACGATGTTCATTCTGGCGACCGGCGCCGGCTGGGATACGGGTCGCAGCCAGCCCCAAGCCGAGACCGCGAGGAGGGCTGCGGCCGCTGCGGCGAGACCCACAGCTAGGCGGTTCCAGCGCTTGTGTTCCAGCGCCGTCGCAACCGCGGGTGCCCCTGCACTCGTCGCTGCGATACTGAACGACGGGTTGGCGAGAGCGCTCGCGAACTCGGCCGCGCTCGTGAACCGATCCGCCGGCAGCTTCTGCAGCGACTTCTCTATGCTCGCAGCCACATGCGGCGGCGTGGTGGGCCGTCCCGCCGTGACCGGAGGGGCCTTCTCCGTGATCACCTTGGCCACGATCGCCTGCGCCGTGGGACCGGTGTACGGCGGCTCGCCCGTCAGCATCTCGTACAGCATTGCGCCCAGCGAGTACACGTCACTGCGCGCGTCCAGCTCCCGGTCGCCCATCGCCTGCTCGGGACTCATGTAGTGCGGCGTGCCCACACTGAGGCCGGTCTCGGTGAGCCTGGTGCCGCCCGCCTGGCTCACCGCCAGCGCTATACCGAAGTCGGCCACCATCGGCTGGCCGTCGTGCATCAGGATGTTCTCGGGCTTGATGTCGCGGTGCACCACCTCGTGGCGGTGCGCGTAGTCCAGTGCGGCGGCCACGCTGCGGCTGATCTCCACCGCCTCGTCCACCGCGAGCTGCTTCTCGCGCAGGATCTTGTCGCGCAGCGTCTCCCCTTCCACGTAGGGCATCACGTAGTAGAGGAACGAGTCGGCCTCACCGGAGTCGTGCAGCGGCAGTATGTGGGGGTGCTGCAGGTTGGCCGTCACCTTGACCTCGGCCAGAAACCGCTCGGCACCGATCACGGCGGCCAGCTCGGGACGCAGCACCTTGAGCGCCACCTTGCGCTCGTGCTTCACGTCGTGGGCCAGGTACACGGTGGCCATACCGCCCGCACCGACCTCGCGCTCGATCACGTAGCGGTCGGCCAGGGCCGTCTTCAGATGCTGGGTAATCTCGGGCACACGCC
>JAUVTI010000208.1 GCA_030601605.1 Gemmatimonadales bacterium | reverse complement strand
ATCTCGCAGGTGGCATCGGAGAACATCGAGCGTACCTGCCGTACCGCGTTCCGCGCGCTCTGGTTGAGAGACTACGCCCGCATAGACGTGCGGCTCACGGAGGACGACGAGGCTTATGTGGTCGAGGTGAACGCGAACCCGTTCATCTCGTTCGGCCACGACACCGCCAACGCAGCCGAGAAGGCGGGCATGGACTACTATGCCTTCATCGACCGGCTCGTAAAGGAGGCACTATCACGGTATGAGCAGCACCCGTAGGCGGAAGTCCCGCCACCCCGTCCCCACGCCCGAGCTGCGCTGCAAGTGCGGCCACGAGCTCAAGCGGTTCTGGCCGTACTGTCCCTCGTGCGGCCGCGCCCAGGTGTGGCGTGACGAGCCGCCGGCGACGGATGCGGAGTGCTACAAGTGCGGCTGGGTAGTGTCGGACTTCTACAGCTTCTGCCCGTGGTGCGGCGCCGACATCTTCGAAGAGGGCTTCTCCAGGGAGAAGCCCATGAAGGCGCCAAAGGGATTTCGCTTCGATGCGCGCTGCGATTGGGGCTGCGGCGGTGGCGTGCAGTATCCCATGCCGTACTGCCCATGGTGCAGCCGGGAGCAGGACTGGGAGGACGACTGGTACGACGGCTCCTGCACCCACTGCGAGCGCGGCGTGAACGACTGGATGGACACCTGCCCGTGGTGCGGCGAGGACGCCACCGGACAGAGCCTCATTCCGCGCGCGCTGCGCCGCGTGCGCCGCCTCCTGTTGGTGTCGGGCATCAAGGACTGGGGCTACCGCGTCGTGCTGCGTCCCGGCGTCTCGGGGGTGGACCCGAAATACCCCAAGATCGTCGAGATCGAGCAGGACTACGTCGTGGGCGCACGCAGCCGCAAGGAGATCCCCTGGACCACGCTGGTGGGGCTCATCTGCCACGAGCTCGGCCACAGCTTCCTGTATCATCACTGGTCGTGGACCAGGAGCGATGCGTTCAAACGGGTCTTTGGCGAGGTGCACAAGGCGTATCGCGTGCGCGACGACGCCTGGGTGAGCTTTCAACGCCGCCGCGTCAGCACGGTAAGGCCGCAGTACGTGAGCGCCTACGCCGGCACCCACCCGCTCGAGGACTTCGCGGAGACGTTCCGCTTCTACGTCGTGCGGCGCGGCCGGATGCGGGAGCTGCTGGCGGAGCTGGGCCGCAAGCGCAAGGAGCCCATCGCTTACGAGAAGTTCCTCGCGCTGCACCACTACGTCCGCTCGTTGAGGGGATGGCGGTAGCCGGCGCGCTCGCGCTCCCGCTCGGAGACCTCGACCTGCTGCGGCGGCGGGTGCGGGCGCTCGCAGAGGACCGTCCCGCCGTGTATCGCATGCTCGACCCCACCGGGCGCGTCGTTTACGTGGGGAAGGCGAAGCAGCTTCGCGCCCGCCTCATCTCCTACTTCCGGGCGAGCTACCCCGAGGACAAGGGCGCCCGCATCCTGCACGCTACGGACGACATCCAGTGGGACTATATGCCCTCCGAGTTCGCCGCCCTGCTCGGTGAGCTGCGTCAGATACGGCGCTTCCGACCCGTGTTCAACGTGCGAATGAACCGCGCGCGGCGACTGGGCTTCATCAAGGTGTCCGGCGGAGCGGCGCCCAAGATCTACGTGGGCAGCACGGTTGGAAACGAGGAAGTGCGCCACTACGGCCCGTTCGTGGGAGCCGCGCGGCTCGAGGAGAGCGTCAAGATCCTGAACGACCTCCTGGGCCTGCGCGACTGCACCCTCAACCTGCCCATTGCGTACCAGGAGCAGGGCGACCTCTTCGCCGGCGAGCAGCGTGCCGCCTGCCTGCGCTACGAGCTGGGCACGTGCACGGGACCCTGCGCCGGCTTCGTGACCGAGGCCGAGTACCTGCGGCGCGCAGCGCAGGCCACCGACTTCATCGAGGTGCGCGACCTGGCACCGCTCGACCGCGTCATCCAGGAGATGACGAAGGCGAGCGAGAAGGAGCACTTCGAGCGCGCATCATGGTGGCGCGACAGGTTCGAGACGCTCACCTGGCTGCTCAGTGCCTGCACCCGCGCGCACGCCGCTCTCGAATCGCTCAGCTTCGTGTACACCGATCCCGGGACGTACGGCGACGACCGCGCATACGTGATCCGGCGGGGGACCGTGCGTGCTACCGCTCCGGCGCCGCACACTCCGATCGAGATCGAAGCGTTCCGGCCTCTCGTGGCCGAGCACTTCGGGGATGACGGCGACCCGGGCCCCATTCCGCCGAGCGCGATCGACGAGACCCTCTTGGTGCTGAGCTGGTTCCGCCGCAAGCCGGCCGCACTCAAGCGCACGGTGCCCATCGACGAGTGGCTGAAGCGCCACGCGCCCAGGGAGACCGGATGCTGATCGCGCTGCTCCAGCTGGCGGTGGGGCTGGTCATACTCTCCGCCGGCGGGCATTACCTCGTGCGCGGTGCCACGGCGATCGCGCTGCTGGCCCGCGTGTCGGTCACGGTGGTCGCGCTGACAGTGGTGGCGATGGGCACGAGCATCCCCGAGCTCGCGGTCAGCTTCACGGCCGCGGCGCGGGGCTCCACCGACATCGCATACAGCAACCTCATCGGCTCGAGCATCTTCAACATCGGCGCGATTCTGGGAGTCGCAGCGTTGATCGCCGTCATCCCGGTGCAGCGCCAGACGGTCCGCGTCGAGTACCCCATCATGCTGATCGCCTCGATCGCGGTGCTGCTCCTCGCGCGCGACGGGCTGGTGGACCGGGTGGAGGGCGTGGCCCTTGTCGTGGGGCTCGGGCTGTTCGTGAGCTACACCGTATACCTCGCGCGCCGCGGCGTTCCCTCAGCCACGGAGGAGATGTCGCTGGACCGCGAGGCGAAGCGCACCGCCCACCTGAAGCAGGGCGCCCGTCACGCGTGGGGCATCAACACGGGTCTGGTGCTGCTGGGATGCGTCGCGCTCGTGGCTGGCGCCAATCTCGTCGTCGCCGGCGCCGTGACGGGGGCCGAGATCATCGGGGTGGAGGAGCGGATCATCGGCCTCACCGTGATCGCGATGGGCACGAGCCTCCCCGAGCTCGCGACCTGCGTGGCCGCCACGCGTCAGAACGAGCCCGAGATCGCTCTCGGCAACGTGATCGGCTCCAACATCTTCAACCTGTTCGCCATCCTCGGTATCACGGCAAGCGCGTTCACCGTCCCGGTGCACGAGCGCTCCCTGGCGCTCGACAACTGGGTGCTGCTGGGGTTCACGCTGGCGCTGTTCCCGATGATGTGGCTGGGCCGCAAGCGCATATCGCGGTTCGACGGCGTGCTGCTGCTTACCGCGTTCGTGGCGTACATGAGTTACGTGGTGATTACGAGGTAGGGTTACAACTCCACCAACCTCGCCCGCGGCGGAATTCCCGCTTCCAGCTCCATGATCCCCACCGACGGCCGCGCATTGATCCGCGCGGGGCCCGCCGATCCGGGGTTCATCACGGTCACGACCTTGTTCACCAGCTCGAGCAT
>JAUVTI010000121.1 GCA_030601605.1 Gemmatimonadales bacterium | reverse complement strand
GGAGGTCAGCGGGTGGGCGTGATCTCTCTCGACACGGCCGAGCGGGAGGTCGGCGTGGCCTGGCCGCGGGCCCTGGCGGACAGCCGGACCGTGATCTACCGGATGCGGCATGCCGGCGACGGCCCCGGAAGCTTCGACATCGTCGCCGCCGATATCGAGAGCGGAAGACGGCAAACGGTGGTACGGGCGGTGTTCGCCCGCTACACCTCCTCGGGACACCTCCTCCACGTCACGGCAGGCGGGACCCTTCTCTCGGCCCCGTTCGATCCGGGGAAGCTGGCCCTCAGCGGTCTTCCCACGATGCTGGTTGAGGGGATACGCGTCGCCGGTGGCTTCGGGGCGGTGGACCTGACCGTGTCCGAGACCGGGACACTGCTCTACCTGGCGGGCCCGCCCGCCAGCGCCTCGGCGCTCGTCTGGGTCGAGCGGGACGGCGCGGTGCGGCCCGTAGACCCGAATTGGAGCGAGGACGTGGCCGTGAACGCGCTGGCGCTGTCCCCGGACGGCACCCGGCTGGCGGTCAGCGCCCGCAGGGGAAGCCAGGAGGGCGCGGACATCTGGGTAAAGCAGCTCCCCGACGGGCCGCTCACGCGGCTGACCTTCGGGGAATCGTCCAACTACCGACCTGCGTGGACACCGGATGGCCGCTCGGTGCTGTTTCTGTCGGATCGCGACGGGACCGACGCCGTGTACGTGAAGCGGGCAGATGGCACGGGCTCCGCGGAGCTGGTGGTGCGGGCCGATCGGGCCATCGGCGAGGTGCTGCCTTCGCCCGACGGGAACTGGCTGGTGCTGCGGACCACCTATGCCGCAGCGGGCAGTGGGGACATCGCCGCGTTCCGCACCGGCGCGGACACCGCCCCGACACCGCTCTTGGGGGCGGAGTTCATGGAGGTGACTCCGACGCCCTCGCCGGACGGGCGGTGGCTGGCGGACGTTTCCAACGAGTCGGGACGGCCCGCGCTGTATGTCCGACCCTTCCCCGACGTGGACGCTGCGCGGTGGCAAGTGTCCACTAACGGTGGGTGGTCGCCACTCTGGGCGCACAGCGGGAAGGAGCTGTTCTTCCGCGGGTCGAGTTCGCCGGACATGTACACGGTGGAGGTGCAAACGAGTCCCACTTTCGTTGTGGGTGAGACGCGCACGCTGTTCCAGACAATCGCGGAGCTGGGGCTAGTGGTTCGCTTGTATGCAGTTAGCCCCGACGACCAGCGGTTCCTGATGCTCTACCCGCCGCACGGACGCGGGGACGTACAGCTGGTTCGGGTGGAGAACTTCCTCGAAGAGCTGAAGGAAAAGGTGGCTCCATGACCGAGCAAATCGACCGCCTCAAGGCCGCCCTCGCCGGCCGCTACGAGATCGAAAGCCAGATAGGGGAAGGCGGCATGGCGACCGTCTACCTCGCGCACGACGTGCGACACGAGCGGCAGGTGGCGCTCAAGGTGCTGCGCCCCGACCTGGCGGCGGCGCTCGGTCCGGAGCGCTTCACACGCGAGATCAGGATCGCCGCCCAGCTGCAGCATCCTCACGTTCTGCCGCTGCACGACTCGGGCGAGGCCGACGGGTTCCTCTACTACGTAATGCCGTACGTGAGGGGTGAATCGCTGCGCGATCGGCTCACGCGCAGCGGGGAGCTCCCGATCGCCGACGCCGTCAAGATCATCCGGGAGATCGTGGATGCACTCGCCCACGCGCACGAGCACGGCGTGGTGCACCGCGACCTCAAGCCGGACAATGTGATGCTCTCGAAGCGCCACGCCCTAGTGATGGACTTCGGCGTGGCCAAGGCGGTGAGTGAGGCGACCGGGCGGGAGCAGCTTACGACGGCAGGGGTGGCGCTCGGCACACCGGCGTACATGGCACCCGAGCAGGCGACTGCCGATCCTCACACCGACCACCGGGCGGACATCTACGCAGTGGGCGTGGTGGCCTACGAACTCCTCACCGGCAGCCCCCCGTTCAGCGGCCCGAACGCGCAGGCCATTCTGGCGGCGCACGTGATGCAGGAGCCGGACCCGGTGACCGCACAGCGCGCGAGCGTTCCCGCGCCGCTGGCTGACCTGGTGATGCGCTGCCTCGCCAAGAAGCCGGCCGACCGCTGGCAGTCGGCCGAAGAGATGCTCACCGTTCTCGAGGGGCTCACCACGACGAGCGGCGGGATGACGCCGGCCCAGACCCGCCCGGTCGCGGCGTTTCGTGGGCGCAACCGGAACGCCGCGCTGATTGCGGCGGCAATAGTCGGTGCGGGCCTGGTCGCGGCTGCGGGCTTCCTGCTGGGCGGGTCAGATGGTGGATCCGACGTACCGGCACCCGTCGATCGCCAGGTCACGTTCCGCGGTGACGTGAAATCCGTAGCGCTCGCGCGGGACGGGCGCACGATCGCATACCAGGCCGAGGAGGGCCGCTCGCTGATCGTGCAGGATCTGGAGGGCGGCGGATCCAACACGCTCGTGCAGCTCGAGGATCCAACCATGGGAATGAACGAGCCGTACTGGGGCCCCGACGACTCGCGGGTGTACTTCAACCTCTTCGATATGCAGGGGCGATCGGACGTCATTGCCAGCGTGCCCCGGCTGGGCGGGCCGCTGCGGACCGAGGCCGACCTCCTGCCCTTGCGGCGGCCGAACGCGTTCTTCCGGGGCTTCACCGCGGCTGGGGAGTACGTCATCACCTTCGGCTCCTGGATCTACGTCGGCACGGCCCCGGAGACTTTGCGCTGGGTGACTGAGGATTCTCTGGCCGGCGACGGCGCGGTGCTCCGAGTCGGGGCCGGCGGCGACATGCTGGTGAGTGTGCTTCCATCCCCGGACGGCCGCTGGATCGCGTACGGCATGTTTGGCGAAGCAACGCTTCTCACCGGTGGACTGACCTCCCGTGACGGGACCCAGAAGACGGGCCTGACCGAGGACGAGAGCGGCTTCTTGCCGATTGCCCTGGGGTGGAGCGCGGGCGGCGAAGCGGCTTACTACCCTGTGCGAGTGGGTCAGGGGGGCAACATTGTCAGGGTCCCGATCGATCTCGCTGAGGGAGTCCCCTCGGGCGGTCCGACTGTCGTCTACCGAATGGGGTCGGATTGGGGCCTGCCCCAAGTAGCCTCCGAGGGAACGCTCTTCTACATCGGGGGTTCGTCCAGCAGCAACCTGAAGGCGATCGAGCTCACGGGCGCGCCGAGGGCCGCGGAGTACTCCACCTCCATGCTGACCAGCGGGACCGCAATGAACTTCTCCTCCGCGCTCACCCCCGATGGCGAGATGGTGATCTTCGAGCGGTACACCGGCGCAATCGGTAGGGACATCTATCGCCGGCCCACCCGTGGCGGAGCTGAACGGTTGGTGACGCACCGGAGCGGGTATGGGATCGTCACGCTGCCGGCCATTTCGCGCGACGGCAGCCACCTGGCCTTCTTTGAGCTGAATGAGGAGGAACGCGCGATGCTGGTCGTGCTGGACATCTCGACTGGGCGCGGCACCGAGCTCCCGGTGGCAGAGGGACAGCTGTCGCTCGGGTGGTCGCCCGACGGACAACAGATCGCCACGACCGGACTGGCGCAGGACCGGCTCACGCTAGTGAACCCGAGAGACTCGAGCGAGGTCACCATCGCTCTGGAGTGTGACACGACCTGCAGTTTCGGCGGCGCGCCGCCGGTGTACTCGCCCGACGGAGGCCGGGTGGTGCTCGCCGGAGAAGCCGGGCTGTGGATCGCGACCCTGCCGGACGGACAAGCAGTCCGGATCAACGAGGGAACCGACCGGTCGCTGCCCTGGACGGAGGACTGGATCTATTTCACCAGGGAGGAAGCCGCGGAGTCGGGCAAGCGTTACCCCGTCATCTACCGGATCGCGCCGGAGGGCGGCACACCGCAACTCTACACCCGGCTGCCGGAGGACTGCCACACGCGGGAGCTGTCCCTGTCACTGGACGCCTCGATGGCCGTATGCGCCGTGTTCGACGAGCGCCCCGACGTGCACATCGTGGAGAACTTCGATGCCGGCGCGCGATAGGAGAGATTGCCGATGATTCGCCGACCCAGCATTCTGTTGGTCCTTTCCGTCGCCATTCTCTCCGCCTGCACGAGCGAGGCGTCGCAGCAGGAGCAACAGGAGGTCCTTACCTCCATTCCCGCTGCGATCCTGGGCGAGGCACCGCCGCCTCAGGGCGAGACCGTGATGTACGTGCCGGGTGACGAGACGGCGCGCGGTTACCTGGCGGTGCCCGAGGGCGAGGGGCCGTTCCCGGCGCTGATCCTCATCCACGAGTGGAACGGACTCACCGACCGGGTGCGCCAGGTGGCGGATGCGTTTGCCGAGCAGGGCTACGTCGCCCTCGCAGCCGACCTCTATCACGGGCAGGTGGGCACCAATCGCGACGAGAACATGGCCATGGTGCGCGAAGCACGCGGGAACATGGACGCCGTGATCTCCAACCTCGACGCAGCGCAGCAGTTGCTGCGCGATCGCGATGACGTGAGCGGCAAGGTGGGCGTCATGGGTTGGTGTTTCGGCGGCGGCATCGCACTGAGCTACGCACTCGGCGGCGAGCATCACGACGCCACCGCGATCTTCTACGGCTCGCTGGTCGAGGATCCTGCGGAGCTCGCCCGGCTGGACCACCCGGTGTACGGAACGTTCGCCGAGATGGACGGCGGGATCCCGCCGGAGCAGGTGGAGCGGTTTGCAGCGGCGCTCGACTCCATCGGCATAGACAACGACATCCACATCTACGACGCCGTGAACCACGGCTTCTGGCTGCGGGTGGACCAGGACCGCGAGCTGCGCGAGGAGCCCGCGCTGAGCGCGTGGCAGCGGCTGCTGCGGTTCCTGGGCCAGACGCTGAGCTAGGCCAAACAGAGTCTCAGCCCGACCCCACTCTGGCGCCGGCACCACCCGGCCCGCACTTTTTCACGTTCCAGGGGACCCCGAACCCTATGACGGAAAGCGCTACACCTCCCATGACCGATCCGGCAACCCTGAAGCCCCGCGACAAGGACATCGACGCCTACGGGATCACGCATCCCGGCAAGGTACGGGAAGTGAACGAGGACCACTTCCTGATCGCGGCGCTCTCCAAACAGATACTGGTCGAGCACACGAGCCTTCCTGCGGAGGCGCAGCTGCACGTGGAGCCGGAGCGGCTGGCGTCGCTCGCCATGGTGGCCGACGGCGTGGGGAAGGGCGGCGGTGGCGAGGTGGCGAGCCGGCTGGCGCTGCAGGCGGTCTCGGAGTACGTGGCGCGCAGCACGGACGCGTTCTTTGCCTCCTTCAATGCCGATGCAGCGGATCCCGAGGTGCTGTCCCGCGTTCTCACGGTCGCGGCGCTCGAGTGCCACGCCAGCCTCCTGGAGCGCGCCGAGCAGGATGCTGAGCACAGGCGCTTCGGCACCACGCTCACGATGTGGTTCGGGCTGTGGCCGCACGCCTACTTGCTGCAGGTGGGTGACAGCCGCTGCTACATATACCGCGACGGAGAGCTCACACAGATCTCGCGCGACCAGACCATGGCACAGGAGCTCGTGGATCAGGGTGTCATGTCGCGCACCGACGCCGCCGGGACGCGCTGGGCGCACGTGCTCTCGAGTGCCATCGGGGGCCACGAAGCGGCGCCGGTGGTCACGCGGATCACGCGGGACTGGGGCACGATCGTGATGCTGTGCAGCGACGGACTCACGAAGCACGGGCCGGACGAGCGTACCGCCGAGCGGCTGGGCAACCTGAAGAGCTCGAAGCAGACCTGTGAGGAGCTGCTGCAGGACGCCCTCGACGATGGGGGCAGTGACAACATCACCCTCATCATCGGTCGCACCATCAAGCCGACGGACGTCTGACATGCCCCAAGTCACCGAACAGCTGAAGACCGCCCTCGCCGACCGATACTTGATCGAGCGCGAGCTCGGTGCGGGCGGGATGGCCACGGTGTATCTCGCCGAGGATGTGAAGCACGAGCGGAAGGTCGCGCTCAAGGTGCTGAAGCCCGAGCTGGCCGCCGTCGTGGGGGCCGATCGGTTCCTCGCAGAGATCAAGACCACGGCGAACCTCCAGCACC
>JAUVTI010000073.1 GCA_030601605.1 Gemmatimonadales bacterium | reverse complement strand
GTCTTCCCACTCGCCGCCGGAGCCATGGAGGTTGGCTCGGCCACCGTCTCCTACAGCCTGCCCGTGTCCTCCTCGTTCCTGAGCCGCGAGTTGCGGCATGAGGTGCGCAGCGAACCGTTCGAGATCGCCGTGGCCGCGCAGTCCCCGGCGGGAGCGGGCAGCGGTTACCAGGGCGCCGCCGGCAGGGCGCTGGACTTCCGCGTGGACGTCCCTCCCGGGGAGCTGCGCCTGGGCGCTGCCGTGATGGTATACGCAACACTCGATGGCCGCGGCAACGTGGCGCTGTGGCCCGAGCCAGCGCTCGATTGGCCGTTCGGTCTCAGGGCGTACCCGCAGGAGATCGCGGTCGACCTGAACAGTGAAGGCGGTCTGGTCGGCGGGTCCAAGACGTTCGCCTACATGGTAGTGGCCGACTCGGCCGGTACGCATCGGGTGCCGGCGCCGCGCTACACGTACTTCGACGTGGCCGCCGGTCGTTACGTGGAGTTGCGCGCCGCGCCGATCGAGTTCGTCACGCCGAGCCGGCGTGCGGGGCTCACCCCGGTGCAGACGGTGCGACCGCTCGTAGCGGCCACGGCCTACTCGGCGGAGGGCCTGGTGGCCGGCGTTCCTCTCTGGGGATGGATCCTGGTCCTCGTGCTGCCGCCGCTGATCCTCCTCGCAATGCGCGTGGAGGTGCGCGTTCCACGGCGGGCACCGCGCCGCCCGAAGGCTGCACAGGACGCCGGGAGCGGAGCCCGGCTCAAGGCGCTCGAAACCGAGTTTCGCGCAGTGCTCGAGGATCTCGTACCTGCCGCGCGGCACAAGGCTACCGAAGGGCTGGCCGCCGCGCTGCGCGCCGCCGGTGTCGAGGCGTCGCTCGCGGCCCATGCGGCGAGGGTGCGCGACAGGCTGCGGCAGGCGCTCTACGGACCCGAGGGCTCGACCGATCCGGAAGAGCTGACCGCCGAGGTCCACGAGGTTCTGCGTGCCCTGATCGGCGGAACCGGAAGGGTACGCTCGACGTCGGTGGCGGTGCTGGTGCTGTTCCTTCTCTGTGCCGCTGCGGGCGCGGCTGGGGCGCAGTCAGCCGAGCGACTCTACGACGCGGGTGCAGTTCGGTCGGCCGCAGACAGTTTCGCATACCGCGCCGCGCAGGATCCGCTCACCGCCGCCCACTGGTACAACCTGGGTGCCGCGCTGAACCGGTTGGGCGAGAGCGTGCGCGCACGCGCCGCATGGCTGCGTGCGGCCCGGTTGGCGCCGCGCGACGAGACGATCACGCGGGCCCTCGCCGGGACCACACCGCCGGACGCAAGCCCGCGCGACTTCACCTGGATATCGCCGGTCACGGCCGCGGAAGCATTCCTGATCGCGGCCGCATTCTGGATGTTCGCCTGGTTTCTGCTCACCGCTCGCGTGCGTCTGCGTCACGTCGTGCCGTTCCTTCTGGTCGCGGTCCTCGCGGCGGCGTACGGCAACTCCGTCACGAGGCGCTACGCCCGTCCGCTTGCGCTGGTGATGCTCGACGAGACGCCGCTGCGGGCGGCGCCCTTCGGGTCCGCGGAGCCCGCGCGGGAGCTCGGCCGCGGCGTGGCGGTGCTGATCGAGGAGGAGCGCGGACCTTGGGTGCTCGCCACCGACGGGGTCAGGCGTGGCTGGCTGCTTCGCACCGAGGTAGTGCAGCCCTGATGGGACGGATCAAGATCCTTCCCACTGTCGTGGTCGACCAGATCGCGGCCGGTGAGGTGGTCGAGCGACCGGCATCGGTCGTGAAGGAGCTGGTCGAGAACGCGCTCGACGCGGGGGCCACGGCCGTCACGGTCGAGCTGGAGGACGGCGGCCGCGCTATGGTCCGCGTGAGCGACGACGGTGCGGGAATGGACCGGGAGGATGCGGTGCTGGCCGTGGACCGGCACGCGACGTCCAAGATCCGGACCGCGCCGGATCTGGTCGGCGTGGCGACGTACGGGTTCCGGGGAGAGGCACTCGCATCCATCGCAGCGGTGTCCACCTTCGAGCTCGAGACGGCCGCGGCGGACCGCGGCACGCGGATCAGCGTCAAGGGAGGGCGGCTCGACCGGGTGGATGACGTGGCCCGCACGCGGGGGACCACTGCGACGGTGCGGCGGCTCTTCGCCAACACGCCCGCCCGCCGGAAGTTCCTGCGCGCGCGGCGCAGCGAGACCCGTGCCGCCGTCGAGGCCCTGACCGTGCTCGCGCTCGCGCGCCTCGACGTGTCGTTCCGCCTCACGAGCGACGGCCGCACGCTGCTCGACGCTCCGCGCGAGTCCAGCGCCATAGAGCGGATCGCGGCACTGTTCGGCCGCAACCTCGCCGAACAACTCGTCCCGGTCGAGTACAACACGGGCTACGTGTCGGTGCGCGGGCTGGTGCAGCGTCCCTCCGACGCCAGGCCCAGCGGCCGCAAGGCGCATCTCTTCGTGAACGGCCGGCCGTTTCGCGATCACTTCCTCGTGCGCGCCGCCGAGGCCGGGTATCGCGCGACCATCCCGGCGGGAATGCGTCCCTCACTGTTCCTGGCGATCGGGGTCCCCGGCGACCGGGTGGATGTGAACGTGCATCCGGCGAAGCTGGAGGTGCGCTTCCGCGACAAGAGGCTGGTGGAGCGCGCTGTGGAGGAAGCCGTGCGTGAGAGTCTCGCGCCGATCGCTGCCGCGGCCGCGGTGGCGGAGCCGGCTCCCGGGTTCCCGGTCCAGGAAGCCCCGGCGGAGCAGGGGAGCGGCGCCTGGGAGGCTCCCGGAGCGCAGCCGGCGCAGGAAGTGCTGTTCGCGGCCGGGCCGCAGCAGGATGCGGCTCCCTCGGCTCTGCTCCAGCTCTTCAATACGTACATCGTGTTCGAGACGCCGGAGGGCATGGTAGTGGTGGACCAGCACTCGGCTCACGAGCGCGTCCTGTACGAGCAGGCCATGGCCGAGCTGTCGGGTGGTGAAGCGGGCGGGCAGCACCTGCTGCTTCCGGTGACGCTGGGTCTCACGCCCGAGGCGTTGGCGGCCGTGGAGGCCCACGCCGATCTCCTGAGCCGGGTGGGCTACGAGGTCGAGCCCTTTGGTGGGCGATCGGTGGTGCTCCACGCCGTGCCCAACCCGCATCCGCGGTTCGACGCGCAGCGCTGCTTCGAGGAGCTGGCAACCGATCTGGCCCGCGGCCGGCTGGGAGGTATCGCCAACCGGCTCGAGCGGTTCGCGGCGATGTACGGTTGCCGGGCGGCGATAAAGGCGGGGCACGGGCTCAGCCCCGCCGAGATGAGGGAGCTGGTGCGCCGGCTGTTCACCTGCGACCTGCCGCCGCACGACGTGCACGGACGCCCCGCGCTCGTCACCGTCTCCCGGACGGAGCTGGAACGCCGCTTTGGACGATCGTAAGCCGCTCGTACCGGTGATCGTCGGTCCGACTGCGGTGGGCAAGACGGCCGTCGTGCTCGCTCTGGCGGCGCACTGGCCCGTGACCGTGATCTCGGCTGACTCCCGACAGATCTACAGGGGCCTCGACATCGGAACCGCCAAGCCCACGGCGAAGGAGCGGCAGGCGGTTCCCCACCTGGGAATCGACCTCGTAGAGCCCGGCGAGCGCTACAGCGCGGGGCGGTTCGCCGCCGAGGCGGCGGGCTGGCTCAGCGACCTGGCGCCGTCACGACAGCCCGTGGTCGTTGGAGGTACCGGATTCTACGTGAGGGCGTTGGCAGATGGCCTGTTCCGCGAGCCGCCGCTGCCGGCCGAGCGGCGCGAGCGGTTGCGCAACTGGTCCAGGGAGGCGGAGGGACTGGGACGCTGGGCCACGCGTCTCGACCCGGGGTATAGCGGTGGCGGGAGGCAGCGGGCCGCTCGCTGCGTCGAGGTGGCGCTGCTCACCGGACGACCGCTCTCGTGGTGGCAGGTCAAGGCCAAGGCGGACGGTGTGATGCGTCCCTGGTACGTGCGACTCACCGCGCCGCGCGCCGTGCTCCACCGGCGCATCGAGGAGCGCGTTCGGCGGATGCTCGACGAGGGGTTCGTCGCGGAGGTGCGCGGAGTGCTGGACCGCGGCGCGGCGCCCGACGCGGCCGGGCTCGACGGCGTGGGGTATCGTGAGGTGGTGCGGCACCTGGCGGGCGAACTGCCGGACGATGAGCTGGCCGCGGCGATCGCCGGCTCCACGCGGCGCTACGCCAAGCGGCAGGAGACGTGGTTTCGGCACCAGCTGGCCGGTCATCTCGTAGTAACTTTGGATACGACCGAGGCGCCGGAGGTGCTGGCGCGGGAAATCGTGCAGCTGTGGGAGGAGCGAGGCGACTGATGCGGATTGGCATCACCTGTTATCCGACGTATGGCGGGTCCGGCGCGGTGGCCACCGAGCTGGGGCTCGCGCTCGCGCGGCGGGGGCACGAGATCCACTTCATCTCCTACGCGTCACCGTTTCGGCTGCGCGGTTTCTCGGAGCGGGTGTATTTCCACGAGGTCGACGTCAGCGGCACGTATCCGCTCCTGGAGTACTTCCCGTATTCGCTGGCGCTGGCGGTCACCCAGGAAGAGGTGGCCCTGCGCGAGGAGCTGGACATCCTGCACGTGCACTACGCGGTGCCGCACGCAACCGCCGCGTTTCTTGCACGAGAGATGGTGCGGGAGCACCGCGACCTGCAGGTGGTCACCACGCTGCACGGAACGGACATCACCCTGGTGGGCAGGGAGCGCTCCTTCTTCACCGTGACCAAGTTCTCGATCGAACGCTCCGACGCGGTCACGGCGGTCTCGGAGTACCTGCGGGAGGAGACGTACAGCGCATTCGGATGCCAGACCTGCGACATCGACGTCATACCCAACTTCGTGAACCTGGACGAGTACTTCCCATCCGACGATCCGCAGTGCCGCGCGGCGTTCGCCCCGGCGGACACGAAGGTCCTGATGCACGTGTCGAACTTCCGCGAGGTGAAGCGGGTCCCCGACGTGGTTCGGATGTTCGCAAAGGTGCGCGAGCGCATTCCGGCGGTGCTGGTGCTCATCGGGGACGGGCCGGAGCGGCAGGCCACCGAGGCCGAAGCCGAGCAGCTGGGCGTGAGCGAGCATGTGCAATTCCTGGGCAAGGCGGACGCGGTCGCGCAGTGTCTGCGGGCCGCCGACCTGTTCGTGCTCCCCAGTTCCTCGGAGTCCTTTGGGCTCAGCGCGCTGGAGGCCATGGCATGCGGAGCGCCGGTGGTGGCGAGCCGCGTGGGCGGGATTCACGAAGTCGTGGTGGACGGAGAGACCGGAACGCTCGTGCCCGTCGGCGACGTGGACGCGATGGCCGAGGCTGCGATGGAGCTGCTCGCACCGGCGCGGTGGGCGGAGGCGCGCGCGGCCGCGGTCGCGCGATCGCACGACTTCGCGGCCGAGCGGATCGTTCCTCAGTATGAGGAGGTGTACGACCGGGTGACCGGACGGTGACCTACTGGCAGGGATTGCTGCTCGGTGTGGTTCAGGGGCTCACCGAGTTCCTGCCAGTCTCGAGTTCCGGGCACCTGGTGGTCGCCGAGGCGGCGGTGGGTTTGACCACGCCAGGAGTAGTGGTGGAAGTGGCTCTGCACGTGGCCACGCTGCTGGCGGTCGTGATCGTATATCGAACGCGCCTGTGGCAGCTCACGCGAGATGCGCTGTTCGGCAGCGGCTCTGCATGGCGCTACATTGGGCTCCTCTTCCTGGGCTCGATTCCCGCCGCCCTGATCGGCTTCTTTCTCGCGGACTTCTTCGAGCGGGCCTTCGAGTCGCTTCTGCTCGTGGGGGTGGACTTCGTGGTCACCGGTCTTATCCTCTGGAGCACGAGGTGGATAAGGCCGAGCGCGTCACGGCAGGAGCCCAGCAGGAGTGGGGCGTTCGGAATCGGTGTGGCGCAGGCGCTGGCGATCCTCCCGGGGATATCGCGCTCCGGGGCCACGGTCGCGGCAGGGCTGTGGCAGCGAGTCGATGCGGTGCGAGCGGCGGAGTTCTCGTTCCTGCTGGCCATCCCGGCCATTATGGGAGCCGCGGTGCTGCAGGTGCCGCATCTGGCGGCCGGCACCGAGAGCGTAGGACTCGGTCCGTTGGCGCTGAGCTTCGCGGCGGCCCTGGCCTCCGGGGTGTGGGCGATACGCTTCCTGGTGGCGCTGCTCCGCAAGGGAGCGTTTCACCGCTTCGCGCCCTACTGCTGGGCGATTGGAGCGGTGACGGTGACATGGGCGCTGTTGGGCTGACGCAGTACGACGGCGTCGCTCACGACGAGTTGGCGGGTCGGCTCGGGGTGAAGCGCTGCCTGGCGTTCGAGTCGGTCACTAGCACGCTCGACGTGGTGCACGAGCTGGCGGCGGACGGGGCCCCGGATGGGACGCTCGTGCTTGCCGAAGAGCAGACCGCCGGCCGGGGCCGGCGCGGACGGTCGTGGCAGAGTCCGGCCCGGACCGGCATCTGGCTCGGATTCCTGGCGCGGCCGCGGGCCGAGTCGGAGCGCGGCGTGCTGGCATTGCGGGTTGGGCTCGCGGTCGTAGAGTCATTGGGAGAGCTCGGGGTGGAAGCGAGTCTCAAGTGGCCCAACGACGTGGTCGCGATCGACCGCAAGCTGGGCGGCGTGCTGTGCGAGGCGCGCTGGGCCGAGGGCCGCGCGAAGTGGGTCGCGATCGGCATCGGCCTCAACGTGCACGGACCGTTGCCGCCGGAGTTGGCGGACCGGGCGGTGGCGGTGGATGAGGTGGCGGCGGGCGTCACGCGGCTTCAGGTTCTGGAGCGGCTCGCGCCACGGCTCGGCTCCCTGAGGGACGCGCCCTTGCTGGATCAGGCCGAGCTGGCCGCGTTCGAGCGGCACGATTGGCTGCGCGGCAGAGCGCTGGAGGCGCCCGTGGCCGGCACCGCCAGGGGCATAGACTCCGACGGTGCGCTCCTGGTGGAAACGGAGGCAGGTGTGGAACGGATCCTGGGGGGCAGCGTTGTCACAGCGTGAACTGCCGCTATGGGCGCGTGCCGTAGCGGCCGCGCTGTTGCTCTTCGCCTCTTGGTGGCTGCTCGAGACGGAGACATTGCGCGGCCTCCTGGGCTATGCGATCGCTCCGCTCAGTCTCGGAGTCGTTGCAGCGTTCATCCTGCGGGGGATGCACTTGCCGCTTGGGCTGTGGCCCAACGGACCGTGGCGCGAGCGCTTCTCGATCGGCACGGTGGTGGCCGTGGCAGCCGTGTTCGCGGTGCTCATCCTCGTGGCCCGGCCATATCGCCTGCCCGAGCTGGCAGCTGAAGTCGAGCCCGGAATGGCCGTGCTCATCGTCGTGGGTGTGGTGGCCTGGGGCTTCGCCTGGGCATTCGTCCATCAGCGCCGCTTCCTACCATGGTATGGTGCCGCCGCCGCCGCCGCCCTGATCCCGTTTCTGCTCGCGGTGTTTGCCGTGTTGGTACGGGGCGGGCCGGGCCTCTGCGTTCTCAGCACCGCCGGACCCGAGGGCGCGACCTGTGGCGCGACCGTCATCGAGGCACTCGTATTCCTCACCGCCATCGGGTCGGCGGCTGCCCTGGTCACGACCGAATTGGCGTTCCGCCGGCTCCTGGTAGGTCACCCCGACCGCGCCGGACTCGCCCTGGTGCTGGGGGCCGCACTCATCGCCACCTTGTGGTCACTACTGGTCACCGCGGACTCCCGGCTGTTCGAGGCCCCTTGGTGGCTCGCCGCCCTGGGTGCGACGGGCGCGGGAAGCCTGTACGTGCTGTCGGGGTCCCTGTTGGTCGCCGCTCTCTACTCGGGCCTCGTGTTCGCCGGGTTCGAGGCGCTGCGTGTTGCCACGCTCACGGTCGAAGGTGCTCAAGGCGCCGTAGTCGGGTGGGAGTACCTCGCTGCGCACGCAGTCGCCATCGTGTTGCTCTGCCTGCTCGTCGCGCGCCGCAAAGGCATCCTGCGCGGCATAGTGTAGGTCGCATGCTGCTAGCGGCGGACGTCGGCAACACCGAGATCACGCTGGGGCTATTCGCCGGCGACCGGTTGCTGGCCCACTGGCGGCTCACTACCGATGTCTCCCGGACTCCGGACGAGTGGGCGGCCATGCTCACCTCGTTCCTGACGCACGCTGGGCATTCCACTCACGAGGTGCGTGCGGCGGTGGAGGCATCGGTTGCCCCGGGCGTCACGGAGGTGCTGGCAGAGGGAGTCGAGCTGGCCATGGGATTGAGGCCGGTGGCGATCGGCCCGGACTCGGCTCTGGATATCACCCTCGATGTCGAGGAGCCCCACAGCGTCGGCGCGGACCGCGTGGTGAACACCGTGGCCGCCGCGGCGCTGTATGGGCGCGATACGATCGTGGTGGACTTCGGCACCGCGACGACCTTCGATTGCATCACCAAGGACGGAACCTTCCTGGGCGGAGTGATCGCACCCGGCGTGCGAACGGCGGCCGAAAACCTCTCGCTCAAGGCCGCCAAGCTCCCGGCTACTGAGCTGGTCCCGCCTGAGCGAGTAATCGGAAGGCGCACCGAAGAGTGCATCCGCGCCGGCGTGCTGCTTGGCACCGCGGATGCGGTGGACGGCATCGTGCGGCGGATCAAGGAGGAGTGGCCCACCGGCGACGTTCCCCAGGTGGTTGCCACGGGGGGCCTGGCCGACGTGGTGGCCCCGCTCTGCAAGGAGATAGAGATGGTTGAACCGCAGCTCACGCTGCTCGGCCTCAAGGTGGCGGCCGGCCGGTTGGGGCTGAAGTGGTGAGAAGAAGCCGGGAAACGGGAAACGGGAAGCGGGAAACGGGAGGCGCTATGAAGGAGTGGTGGCGCGCTGCGTGCGAACCCAAGGTGGTCCGCCGTGGTCTCATGTACTCCCTCATCGTGGGGCCGATCCTCATCGCCATCAACCAGGGAGATGCCCGGTTTGTATACGTTATCCAGTATGAGCTTATCTCCAAGCCGAAGCTCATTGATCAGGTTGAGTTCTCTCTTAAATATGGAGAATGTCAAAACGTCACTGGACATCTTGATATCAGCCATAGATTCTTCTATCTGAAATGCGGGTTCCCATTCCACCGCCTGAAC
>JAUVTI010000220.1 GCA_030601605.1 Gemmatimonadales bacterium | reverse complement strand
AACCGAAGAACCCTGCACCGCCGGCAGGTGGCAGTTCAGGACGATGACGGTGCCGACCGCGTGGTCCCGGTCGGTGAGCTCGTCGCCGGGTGTCGCGAGGACCGTGAGGAGCAGGTCCACCAGGTCGGAGTGCCCGTGCTCCTTCCCATCGTCGTCGTGCGTGTGGGAGAATCGACCGATGGGATCCGGGCGCTCGCCGACTGCCTCGTGGTGCTCGTGTAGCGGCCCGTGATCGTGCGCAGTGATATGCTCGAAGACATGGTGCAGCTCGTGGCACACGTCGGCCACGGCTGGAAGCAGCGGAAGCGCAACGTACGCGAGTAGCGCCGCTGCGACCGTACCGAGCCAGAGTGGATGTCTGCGAGCGTTCGGTCGCACCATGGGCAATCGGATGGGTGTGTAGGAAATCTACGTCGGCGTCACGTGCACGCGCGAGTGGTCACGGGCAATCCCGAGCGTGTCTCTCCCTCACGTTGCGCACCGCGTGCGGGGGGTTAGAATCCGCACGCATGCGGACCAGACGCAACCGCTTCCGTAGCTGCCGCGCGTGACCGAGCTGCGGCGCGAGCTCACGCTCTACGGCCTCACTATGGTGGCCGTCGGCTCCTCGATCGGGTCGGGGATCTTCCTCACCCCGGCACAGATCGCGGGGCATCTGCCCTCGCCGGCCCTGATCATGCTGGTGTGGGCCGTCGGCGGGGTCATCGCCCTGACCGGCGCGCTCACCTTTGCCGAGCTCGGCTCGATGTTCCCGCAGGCAGGCGGTGTCTACGTGTACCTGCGGGAGGCGTACGGCGACCTGTTCGGCTTCCTGTACGGCTGGGCGTACCTGCTCGTGATCACGTCGGGAGCGATGGCCGCTCTCGCGATCGCGTTCGCCTATTACCTCGGCTTCATCTTCCCGATGAGTCAGACCACGATCACCGTGGTCGCGCTCCTGGTGATCGTCGTTGTCACTGCTGTCAACGTCGCGAGGGTGAAAGCCGGGGGGATGCTGGCCAACATCTTCACGGGGCTGAAGCTGCTGGGAATTGGCGGACTGGTGATCGTCGGGTTCGTGTGGGGCTCCCCGGAGACCCTGAGAGTGGAGCCGGCCGCGTCGACATCGTCGACTGGCTTCGTCTCAGCATTCGGCCTGGCCCTGGTCGGAGTGCTCTGGTCGTACGGCGGCTTTCAGCATGCGAGCTACGTTGCCGGCGAGGCCATCGACGCCAGGCGCACGGTTCCACGGGCCATGATATTGGGGGCGCTGATAGTCGCGTTCGTCTATCTGATGACGAACCTGGCGTACTTGTTCCTGCTGCCGGTCCCGGAGATAGCCGCTTCCGGCAGCGTGGCCGCCGACGCAGTCAGCACCGTGATTCCGTTCGGGGGAACGCTCATCGCCATCGTGATCGCCATCAGCGTGTTCGGAACGGCCGGGATCTTCGCCCTGTCCACGCCGCGCATATACTACGCCATGGCCGCGGACGGGATCTTCTTCCGCAAGTTGGCGGAGGTGCACCCACGGTTCCGCACTCCGGCCAATGCCATCCTGCTCCAGTCGGGCTGGGCCGTCATCCTGCTGCTGTTCTGGGGCACGTTCGAGGACGTGATCACCTACGTCGTGTTCATGGACTGGGTGTTCTTCGGGCTGGCGGGAGCGGCCGTGTTCGTTCTGCGCCGCACGCGCAAGGATGCCGAGCGGCCTTACCGCACGTTTGGGTACCCCGTCACACCGGCTGTCTTCGTGGGCATATCGCTTTTGTTCGTGATCAACACGCTCGTAGAGCGGCCGCTGCACGCCTGGGTGGGGCTCGTCTTCACGTTGGCGGGGGCGGGTGTGTACTACTTCCTCAAGCGGCGGTCCCGGACGCTTTCGAAGCCGAACAGCCCTGCGTAGACGAGGACAATGTCGGCGAGCCGGTCGCCCACGGCGAGGGCTCTCCAGAAGGTGCGCAGGGCCGCGCCTGGCTCTGCGGCGCACCGGCGCGTATCGTTCGAGTATCCCCAGCGAGGTCTCAGGTGTCGAGCCACGAGCCTTCAAGCGTAGCGCAGCGTCTCGCCGTGTATCTGGATCCGGGCGACGACGCGCCGCTGCACCGCCAGATCGCAGACCGCGTATGGCTCGAGGTCGTGACGGGCACGTTGGAGACCGGAGAGCGGCTGCCCACCGTGCGGCAGCTCGCGATCGATCTGGCAGTCCACCCCAACACCGTTCAGCGCGCTTACGATGAGCTCGAGACGCTGGGCGTGCTCGTGACGCGACCGGGCGAGGGCACTTACATCGGTCTGGCGCCGCCCGATCAGGATACCCTGGAGCGGCGCGCGCAGCTCGAGCGGCTGTGCGGGGACGTCGCTGCTCAGTGCCGCGCGCTGGGACTCTCCCTCGACGACCTCATCGACACCCTGAGCGCGCTGCAGACCTCGGAGCGAGAGCGGGATCCAAGGCGGAGTAACTATGAGTGACGAATACCTTCCAGTGCGCGCCGAGCACGGCACGCAGCCAACGCAGAGGTACGGTATGCCGGCCAAATCTCCCAATGACACGAGATACCCCCCGGCGGCCATGATAGCGGGTTTGGTCTCCGGCGCAGCAGTGGGGCTGATCACGTATTTCATACCCGTCGCCTCGGAGCTGTGGCCTGCGATAGCGGTACCGGCTCTCTCGGCGCTCACGGCGCTGATCGTCGGGTCGTCCATCAAGTACGCGGACGAGTGGGAGAAAGCGGTGGTACTCCGCCTCGGCCGGTACAGGGGGCTCAGGGGTCCCGGTCTGTTCTACGTGATCCCAGTGGTTGATCGCATCTCCTACCACGTCGATCAGCGCATCCGCACGACGGACTTCGGTGCCGAGTCCTGTCTCACGAAGGACACGGTTCCGGTGAACGTGGATGCGATAGCGTTCTGGCTCGTGTACGACGCGGAACGGGCGGCTCTGGAGGTGCAGCGGTACGAGCAGGCCGTGGTGCTCGCCGCACAGACCGCCCTGCGCGACGCAATCGGCAAGCACGACCTGGCGGCGCTGCTCCAGTCACGCAAGGAGTTGGGCGAGGGGCTGCAGCGCATCCTCGACGCGAAGATGCATGACTGGGGGATCCAGGTGCAGTCGGTCGAGATCAGGGACGTGATCATCCCGAAGGCGCTGGAGGAGGCCATGTCGCGCCAGG
>JAUVTI010000211.1 GCA_030601605.1 Gemmatimonadales bacterium | reverse complement strand
CCGCCTAGGCTCGCGACCTCCGACACACCGGGGACCGACGTGAGCTGGTAGCGGATGTACCAGTCCTGCAGCGTGCGCAGCTCGGCCAGGTCCAGGCTGTCCGACTCGAGCACGTACTCGAATACCCAGCCCACACCGGTCGCGTCGGGGCCCAGGACGGGCTCCACGCCCGGCGGGAGCTGTTGGCGGATGCCGTTGAGGTATTCCAGCACCCGTGAGCGGGCCCAGTAGATGTCGGTGCCGTCCTCGAAGATGACGTACACCAGGCTCAGGCCGAAGAACGAGAACCCCCGCACCACCCGCGCCCCCGGCACCTTGAGCATCTCCGACGCGATGGGGTAGGTGATCTGGTCTTCGACGATGTCCGGGGACTGCTCCCTGAAGTCCGTCTGGACGATTACCTGAACGTCGGACAGGTCGGGAATCGCGTCCAGTGGCGTCGTACTCATCGCCCACACGCCGGCACCGATCAGCGCGGCGGTGGCCAGCAGTACCAGGAACCGGTTGTGCACCGACCACGTGATGATGGCCTTAATCATGCTGGTGCTCCGGTTCGGATGTGTCAGACTCCACCGAGGGCTCCTGGCCGCCATGTTGCATGCCCGGCATCGCCCCGCCGGTGCTCGCGAGCCGCGACTCGGCATCGATCAGGAAGTTCGCCGAGCCCACGATCTGCTCGCCCTCCTCGAGGCCGGATAGGATCTGCACGCGATCCCCTGCCCGTGCTCCAACCACTACGTCGTGGGGGTGCAGTGATCCGTCCTCGTGCCGGTGGAAGACCAGGGTTCGCTCCCCGGTGTGGATCACCGCCTGCACTGGGACGCTCAGCACGTCGTCGCCGATCTTGGCGTCGATGTACATGGTGGCGAACATCCCGGGCTTGAGCCTCGAGTCGCTGTTGTTCACGGTCAACCGCACGCGATTCGTTCGGGAACGCTCGTCCACGGTGGGATAGATGAAGCTGAGCCGGCCCATGATGTGGTCTCCCGGATAGGCCGACACCTCTATGTGGGCCTGCGAGCCCAGTCGCACGAACTGCAGGTCCTGCTCGAAGACATCCCCTTCGATCCATACCTCTGAGAGATCGGCCAGACGGTAGAGTTGCATCCCCTCCATCACGCGCTGTCCCTCCACGACGTTCTTCTCCAACACGATTCCGGTGAAGGGCGCTACGAGCGTGAGGGTCTTGGATACCTCACACGTCTCCTCGATCTGCCGGATCTGCTCTGCCGTGATGTCCCAGTACTCGAGGCGCCGTCGTGCCGCCGCGAGCATCGCCTGGGCGTTACGCCATGCTTCACCGGAGCTCGAATCCACCCGGTCTGCCATGCGCCTTGCGGTCAGCAGTTCTTCCTGCGCGGCGACCAGCAGTGGGCTGTAGAGGGTGAGCAGCGGCTGCCCGCGTCGTACGGATTCGCCCGTGAAGTCGACGTACAGCAACTCCACGAAGCCGTCGACCTTCGGAGTGATGTCGGCTATTCTGGGCTCGGCCGGCTCGATCCGCCCCACGGTACGGACCGTGCGCGTGAGCGTCTCGCGTCGCACCGTCACGTACACCACACCAAGTGCCTGCGCCTGATCCGTGGAGAGATGCACGACCTGACGCACTGCGGCGCCGGTGCTGTCCACCTCACCTTGGGTTCCGCCCGCCTGCATTCGGGCGTGCTCCGCGGCGGTCATGCCGGGCATTGGTGACTCTTCCACGTCGTCCGCGCCGCATGCCGCGAGTAGCACGGCTGCCGCGGCGACCAATGTGTGAAGCCGTCTCATGGACTTACTCCCAGGTCGGTGCCCACCAGCGCTTCCAGTCGGGCCAGCGCATTGTGGTAGTCGGCGGCGAGCCGCACCGATTCGATTTCGTATCGGTTCACGGTCATTTGGTTGGTTACCAGCGTCATGTAGTCGACACGCCCCACGCGGTACGCGGAGAGCGCGGATTCCACCGCCGCACGCGCCTGGGGGAGCACCGCGTTGGCGTACAGTCCCGAGAGGTTCCGGGCGCGCTCCGCTTCGGCCCGCAGCTCGGTGAGCTGAGCGAACGTCTCGTTATAGAGATTCTGCTCTCTCGCCTGCTCCATGGATTGCATCGCTTCCATCTCCCTGCGAAGCGGCAGTTGTCGGGAGCCGGCAAAGAGGGGGATGCTGATCCCCACCATCACGGTCACGAAGTCGACGAATTCGGGACGCTGTCCGTAGCCCAGCGTGATGGCGATATCCGGGTAGAGCTGCCGCCGGGCCGCTCGGTACCCCGCCTCGGCCGCCAGCACGCGCTCACGCGCGGCGGCCAGTGCGGGCCGCAGCTCGGCGGCCAGACCGATGAGGGAGTCCACCGGTGGGAGTTCTCCACCAGGCTCGGGGAGCTCCAAGTCCGGCACCGGCACGGTGGCATAGCGTCCCAGGAGTGCGTTGAGCCGCGCGGCCATCGCCACACGGTCCTGCTCCACGACGGTGATGTCCTCGGTCATCTGGGCGATGGCGATCTGGGCTTGCAGCACGTCCTGTTGCAGCCCCGCTCCGACTGCGTACAGGGTGGATGACACCTCGAAGAAGTTGCGCAGCAGCTCCCGTGTCTCCCGCATGATGTCGAGCGACCGGTCCATGTGCGCGAGCCGGTAGTAGACCGATTTCACTCGCGCAACGAGCTGTTGTTCTACCTCGTCGGCCTCCAGGCTCTCCGCCGAGGCGAGGTGCTCCGCCCGCTCCTCGGCGAACCCGAGCTTCCCGGGCCAGGGGAACCGCTGCGTCAGCTGGACCACATTCATGGTCATCGGCTGGGCGGTGCCGAAGTTGTCCACGGGGCGGTTCCTGAGCCCGAACGCCAACAGCGGGTCGGGCATCGCTCCGGCCTGCGGAGCGCGCGCCGCCGCGGCATCAGCGCGGAGCCGGACCGCCTGAAGCATCGGGTTGGCATCGTGGGCGATCGCGACGGCATCGACCAGGTGCAAGGTGTCGGACGGCACCTGGGCGGACGCCGGCGCTTGGGTCCCGATGGCGACCAGCGCCGCCACCAGGTAACTGACTTTTTGCATTTCGAGCCCTCTCCTGAGCGATCAGGAAGACACGCATCTGGCGCCCGCCGCTCGGATGCGGCGCGCGGGCGCACTACGGCTAGGAGAGGCTAGGCTCTGGGAGGTGGTGTGGTGGGAAGGATGGTGCTGCTCGATGGCGAGGACGTCGGAGCGATCACCGCCTCGGCGTGCGCCGCCATCGTTGGAATCTCCGGCTCCGCGGCGAGCACGAGGCCCAGCGTCGCGAGGTCACAGCCCATCGACTCGTGACACGAGGTCTGGTGGCCCGAGATCACAGGCTCGGATCCTTGCTCGCCGTGGTGCTGCTCCTCGCCGGGAGCGGTGGCATTGGCGAGCCCGCACACCGTGGGATTCCCGTAGGGT
>JAUVTI010000022.1 GCA_030601605.1 Gemmatimonadales bacterium | reverse complement strand
GGGAGGCCAGAGACGCCATTCGCCAGGCGGCCGCACTCAAGAAGGGCGGCAGCGTGAAGGCCGTGGGGGCGGTCGGCGGCCTCGTGCAACGCTATCAGGACGATCTCAGGAAAGAGATGCCCGAGGTGGATTTGCTCCTCGGCTTCCACGACCTGCACACGCTGGTTCCGGCCCTGGCCGAGCGCGGGCTCATCGCCGATCCTGTGGCGGATCACCCTGGCGTGCGGGAGTATCTGGGCGAGCAGCCGCACGTGCGCTACCTGAAGATCTCCGAGGGCTGCGACCACACCTGCGCGTTCTGCGCGATTCCGCTGATGCGTGGCAAGCACAAGTCGGAGCCGCTCGAGCGGCTCGTGCGCGAGGCACAGCAGCTCGAGGCAGCCGGCGCGCGGGAGATCAACCTCGTCGCACAGGACCTGGGGCACTACGGACGCGACCTCGGGCCGAAGGGTCCCAAGCTGCCCGAACTGCTGCAGGCGCTCCTCGCCGGGACGGGAGTGCCGTGGTATCGTCTGCTCTACGTCTACTCGGCGGGGCTCACGGAGCCGCTGGTCGAGCTCATGGCGCACGAGTCGCGCATCGTGCCGTACATCGACATCCCGATACAGCACGCGTCCGACTCCATGCTCCAGCGCATGCGCCGGCCGGAGCGCAGGGACACGATTCGGCAGAAGGTGGGCTGGCTGCGGTCGAGCGTTCCCGACGTCACCGTGCGCACCACTGCCATCGTGGGGTTTCCGGGTGAGACCGACGAGGACTTCGAGATTCTCACCGAGTTCGCCGAGGAGATGGAGTTCGAGCGACTGGGTGTGTTCACCTACTCCGCGCAGGACGGAACCCGGGCGGCCCAGTACCCGGACGACGTTCCCGACGACGTGAAGCGCACGCGGCAGGAGGAGTTGCTCGAGTTGCAGCGCGCCATCTCGCAGGACCGGCTGGGGCGCTACGTGGGACGAGAGACCGACGTGCTCGTGGACGAGCTCGCCGATCCCGACGAAGAGAGTGGTGCGACGCACGTGGGGCGGGTCATGTGGCAGGCCGACGACGTGGACGGCGTCACCTATGTGGAGCAGGGAGGGTGGGCCAAGCCGGGCGAGTTCCTCCGCGTGAAGATAGAGGACAACGTGGACTACGACTTCCGCGCACGAGCGGCAACGTGATGCGGGTCCAGGGGTCGGGCCGGTTCGGATCGCGGGCCGCGCTGCTTGCCGGGAGCGTCGCTCTCGTGGTCGCGGTGGCGACGTGTGCCAAGCCCTCGGGCGTGGCGACCGTGGGAGATGAGCCGTCGCTGCGCGTGGCGCTGGTGGCAGGAGGTAGCGAGGCGCGCGTAGGCGGCACGGGCACGGTCGGGGCGATGGTAGGTGGAACCGTGCGGTTCCGTCTCTCGCGCGGCGAAGAGGTGCGCATCACACCGGATGGGCGCGCGGTTCGGGTGAGCGGAGCCGCGAGCGGGCGCTACGAGCGGGTGACGTTCGTGAGCCTGGACCGCTCGCGATTCGTGACGGTTGGAGGTAAGCCCTACCGCGGAGTGGTGGAGGTATACGTGTCCGGCGGCGGCGTGACGGCCGTGAACGAGGTCTCCACCGAAGCGTACCTGGCCGGGGTGATCAATGCGGAGATGGGACGCCGGGCCCGCGGCGAGGAGGCCGCGCTGGAGGCCCAGGCGATCGTCTCCCGCACGTACGCTCTGAAGAGCCGCGGCAAGTACGCTTCCAACGGCTACGATTTGCGGGCCACCGTTTCGGACCAGGCGTACACCGGAGTGTCGTCCGAGAGCGAGCAGGGCTGGCAGGCGGTGCGTGCCACGGCCGGATTGGCGCTCACCTACGACGGCGAGCTGATCACCTCGTTCTTCAGCTCGACGTGTGGCTTCTCCACGGCCTCTCCGGAGGAGGTATTCCGCTTCGGTCGGCGCCTCCCGTACCTCAGGCCGGTCTCAGACGCCCATGCCGGTGGCCACTACTGCGACATCTCGCCGCACTACCGCTGGACCGTAGAGTGGGGGGGCGAGGACCTGACGCGCATACTGCGCGAAACCGTGCCCTCGGTGCTCGGTGTGGAGCGCGCCGCGATCGACCAGCTGAGCGACGTGCGGGTGCAGCGCACCGGACCGTCGGGACGAGTCGTGGAGGTCCGGATCGGAGTCGGCCGCGGCGAGATACCCGTGTTCGGACCGGACCTTCGCTCTGTGTTCAGGCAACCGGACGGGCGCCGTCTGGGCGCCACGGGGTTCCAGCTCGCCGTCGACAAGAGCGGAGGACGGGTGGTCCGGGTGCGGGCCAGCGGCGCCGGATGGGGTCACGGAGTCGGCCTGTGCCAGTGGGGAGCGGTCGGCCGGGCCCGCGCGGGGCAGGATGCCCGCACGATCGTGTCCACCTACTTCCCGGGGACGCGCCTTGAACGCCTGTATTAGGCTCTCTCTCGCACTGCTCGTGGCGGCGCCGGCGCCGCTGGCCGGGCAGAGCTTCCTCGAGCAGTTCAGCTACGAGGGCCTGCGGCTCAGCGGTGTGGGCTTCGAGGTCGGCGTGGTGGTGTCCAACCGCCTGACCACGAGCGTGGGCGGTGCGATGTCGGTGGACGTGGGGCTCATCGCCCCCAAGATCCGCGTGCTGCTGGGCGCATCGTACTTCAAGGCCGACTTCAAGGACGAGGAGATCTCCGAGTTCGAGCGACAGCTCGAGAGCGTGCTGCCCGATACGCTCGACATCACGATCGATCTCGGGACGATAACCTGGGCGGACCTCGGCTTCTCACGCGATCTGCAGTACGTGCCTCACCCGGACGGTCGCATCAGGCCCTACGCGGGGCCCGGCGTCGCCGTGCACTTCCGGGACGGTGACGGCCCGGCGATCGACGGTACGTTCGTGGAAGCCGCGCTGGACATGGTGGACGCGGGGCTCGTGGCCTCGACCGGATTCGAGGTGCTTCTGGCGCGCACGTTGATGTTCACAGCGGCCGCGCGCGGCGAGCTCACGACCGAGCTCATTACGTTCACGGCCAGAGCGGGGCTGACGTATCGCATTCCGTACGGAGGCGGCGGATGAGCGAAGTATCGCTTTGAGAGATCTCGCGCTGCCCCGCGGTGACTGGCAACTCGTCATCGGCGGTGCCGTGCTGCTGTGCGCCGCCTACCCGCCGTTCCACCTCTTCCTTCCATCGTTCGTCTGCCTCGTTCCCGCCGTCTGGCTGATCCTGACGGGGCAGGAAGACGAGCGACCGGTGCGCCGGCAGCTGGCCCAGGGCTTCTGGTTTGGACTGCTGGCCAACGCCCTGGTGCTGTACTGGATAGTCGTCGCGCTGTGGCGGTTCTCGCGCCTCTCGGCGCTCGCGTTCGGGGTCACCGTCGTGATCCTGGGGATACTCACCGCCTGCACGTTCGCGCTCACGGGCTGGATATTGCGGCGAACGGGTCTCGGTGTGCTGGTCGTCTTCCCCGTGCTGTGGACAGCCACCGAGTGGGTCATCGGCAACCTGCCGCAGGTGGGTTTCCCGTGGCTGGGCCTGGGAACGTCGTTGACCGGTTTCCCGACCGTGGTGCAACTCGCCGACATCGTGGGCGCGCGCGGCGTCACCTATCTGTTGGTGCTGGCGAACACGGCCCTCGCGGTCGCGTGGCTGAGACGGCGCGAGCGGGCGCGCGCGGCGTGGATTGCTGGTGGAGTTGCCATCGGGCTGGTGCTGGCATTCGCGTACGGAGTCGTTCGCGAGCGCTCCGTCGCACTGCGCCCCGTCGGCCGCATCGCTGTAATGCAGCCCAACGTGGGGTGGCGCGAGAAGTGGGAGACCACGGCGCAGGATTCCACCGTGGAGGCGCTGCTCAACCTGGCCGCCCGCGCCATCTACGAGAGCGAGCCGGGGCTGATGGTGTGGCCCGAGACGGCGATACCGGGATACTTCCACAACCACCCACGGTGGCGCGAGCGCATCACGGAGCTGGCGCGGGCTACCCGCGTTCCTCAGCTCGTGGGTGGCCACGACTTCGAGCTGTATGACGATGGAACCCATGACTACTACAACGCGGCATTCCTGTTCGACTCCCTGGGCTCGATGGACGGCCAGCCCGCCTATCACAAGCAGTACCTCGTCCCGATAGTCGAGCGCGTGCCCTTCGTGAATCCCGGCTGGTTCGGGATGGACTTTTTCGGCGGCTTCGGCTGGGGCGATCCGGGCCAGGTATTCGAGGTCGGGGTGGGGGGCTTCGGTACTCTGATCTGCTACGAGTCCGCATTCGAAGACCTCTCACGCGACTACAGGAACCGCGGCGCCGAGTTTCTGGTGAACATCACCAACGACGCCTGGTACGGCCGTACCAGCGCGGTGTACCAGCACGCGGCGCACCTCGTGATGCGTGCCATCGAGAACAGGGTAGGGATTGCGCGCGCCGCCAACAGCGGCATCTCGGAGTTCGTGGATCCGTTGGGGCGGCAGCACCGTCGCACCGAGCTCGATGTGAAGACGTTCGCGGCGCACGAGCTCGTGACCTCGGACGTGATTACGCTCTATACGCGCTTCGGCGATTGGGTGGGAACGATGGTGATTGTGCTGGCGGTCGGGCTCTGCGGCGCCGCGCTGCGCCGGCGCTCAGTCTGAGGCGTGCTCGAAGACTCGACCCTCCACGAACAGCCTGAACAGCTCTGGATCCAGTTGGCCCGCGCCGGTCTCGTCGGTGAGGATGGCCAGCGCCCTGTCGGTGGGGACGGCGCGCTTGTAGGGCCTGTCCGCGGCCGTTAGCGCATCGTAGATATCGGCGATCGTCATCATCCGGGTCTGGATGGGAATCAGGTCGCCACTGGCTTTGCGCGGGTAGCCGCTCCCATTGAGTTTCTCATGGTGGCCGTATGCGATGGCCGGGATGGACTGCAGCTCCTTGGTCCACGGGATCTGCAGCAGGAAGCGGTAGGTATGCGTGACGTGGCTCTCGATCTCGAGCCGCTCCGCCTCGTCCAGGCTTCCCTTCCGGATGCTGAGGAACCGCACTTCGTCGTCGGTGAGATAGGGCTGCTCCCGACCCTCCAGGTCCTCGTAGAACTGCTCCGCGTACTCGTGCAGGTTGTTGACGCTCCCCTCCGGGAGCAGGGTGGGCTCGTTGGAGTCGAGCACCAGGCGCATGAACTGGTCCAGCTCGTCGGTCTTTCGCCTGTGGTCCGCATCGAGCCCGGCAATGAACTCGCCATAGCCCCCCGGCCCGTTCCTCAGCAGGTAGTCCGCGCGTGAGCGGTGGAACTCGCTCTCTGCCGTGCGGCGAATGAACGCGAAGCGCTGCCGGATCAGCGCCAGATCGGGAGGATAGAGCTTCTTCGCCTTGACCAGGACCTGCTCCCGCACACCCACCTTGCCGAAGTCGTGCAGCAGCCCGGCGTACTGGAGCTCGCGCAACTCCTGGCGGGAGAACCGCATGTGGGAGTAGGCTCCGTCGGTCGCGCGGTCCACGGTCTCGGCGAGCGCAACCGTCATGGCGGCGACACGACCGGAGTGACCGAACGTAGGCGGATCGCGCTGCTCGATGGCCGTGACGGAGGCCTTTACGAATCCCTCGAACAGGCGCTCGATGTCCTGGTACAGCTGTGAGTTCTCGATCGAGACCGCCGCCTGTCCGGCCATCGCCGAGACGAGCTCGACGAGCCGGTGCGTGTACGGTATCACCTCGGCGTCGAAATCCTCTGGCGTCTCGAGCTTCGCCTCCCCATGTCGCTTGCGGTTGATCACCTGCACGACGCCGATCACCTGATCCTTGTGGTCCCTCATCGGTATGGTCAGCATCGACTTGGAGCGATAGCCGTACTTCTCGTCGAACGAGCGGTTGAACGTGTAGTCCACGTCCGGAGGCAGAAAGTACACGTCGTCGGTCACCAGGGGCTCGCAGGTGGCCGCCGCGTAGCCGGCGATGCTGGCCGTGTCGATGGCGATCGTGTACTCGACGAACGGGATGTCTGGGCGGGACATGTTCTGCGAGAGCTTGAACCGAAGCTGACGCTCCTCTCCCTCCAGTGTCTCAACGAGGTACAGGCTACCCGCGTCGGAGCCGGTGACCTGCTGCGCCTGCGTGAGGATCAGCTCCAGCAGCGTGTCGAGATCCCGCTCGGTGGAGAGCGCCATGCCGATCCGCGTGAGCTCCTTGATCTCACGCGTGCGGAACGCCGCCTCTTGGCGTGCGCGCGCCGTCTCGGCCCGGGCGGCCGCCTCCCGGTACGCCGCGCGCAGCGCCACGAGCATTTGCCGCGGTCCGTGGCCGTGCGGCACGAACGCCGCGACGAGGTCGTCCGCCAATTCCTCGGGAACGTCCTGTTCGTCGGGCAGGCCGATGGCGACGACCGCGCCGCCACTGCTGACGAAGCTGCGAAGCCTCTCGGGCGTGTACAGCGCCCGGCTGGAGGGATCCAGGACGAGCGCGGTGGGCACTCCCGCCACCGCGAGCTCCCCGGGCGAGCCGAGTGGCTGCATGGCTACGCCCTCGGCTGCCAGGGCACCCGATATCGCCTCGGGCGTGAACGTGCTGGAGTGCAGCAGCGTGTACTTCATTGCTCCTGGTCCGTGCTGTCCTCGTCCGTGCCGTCCGGCTCCGGAGGAGGCGGTGTGACGCCCCACAGCATGCGCATTGGCCGGCGGCTGATCTGCTCGGCGAAGTGCTCGAGAATCTCCGCGGCGCGGGACAGGTTCTCGATCGTCTCGATGATCGCCGCCCGGCTGTCGGTGGCCACGCCTCGAGCGGTCGTGGTCAGAGAGTCGAGACCCACGAGCACGTCACGCGTATGCACGAGTGTTGCCATGATGCTGTCGGCCACGGGACCCACCCGCGGCTCCACCTGCGCCATTATTCTGTCCGTCCGCTCGAGGGTCCCGTTCAGTCGCGACAGGACCTCCTCGATCTGGGGCCGCGCGCTCGCGAGCAGCGTGTTCGTCTGATCCACCGCCCGTGTGGTCTGAACGACCAGCTCCCTCGTCTCCGCCAGCGCCGCCAGCACGTCCTCATGCATGCCACTGGCGATCTCCGACAGCACGTCCATCACACCGGAGCGGCGCTCCGACTCCACCGTGTCGCCCGGTTCCAGGAACGCGGTCGCGGGCGATGCGGGCGGCATCACGAGCTCGATCACCGCCGCTCCCACCACTGCCGGCGGAGGCTGGATTACCGCGCGGGTGCCCACCGGCAGCCGCAGCCGGGTTCCGTCCGGAAAGCGCTCGCGGATGGACAGCGTCGCGAAAAAAGTCAGGGTGTTCGTGGTCGTGTCGAGATGCGGGCTGACGGCCGTCACGCGGCCGATGCCCAGGCCCTGCAGCTGGACCCGCGTGTCCTGGTCGAGTCCCTCGGCCTCGGAGGCGCGCATGTGGATGTTGTAGCGCCCCTCCAGCAAGTCGCTCGTCAGCACCGCGGCTCCGACGACGACGCCGACGCTCACGAGGATGAACAGCCCAACCAGGAAATCAGTGCGTCCCGTACGCGCCTCCGTGTCAGCTCATGCGCTGGAGCTCGCCTTTCGCGAGCCGGTAGCGTACCTCGATGCGGGGTTCCAGCAGCTGCGGCACCGACTGGCCCGTCATGAACACCGTGCGCCTCGAACCTGCGCCGGTTTCGCCGCCTCGTGCAAGCTCCAGCAACTCGGCGGCGGCGCGGTGAGTGAGCCCGTCGAATGGGTCGGCCAGGATCACGAGCGCCGGGTCGAATGCCAGGGCTCGAGCCAATGCCGCGCGGCGGCGCTGTTCCTCCGTGGCGTCCGCCGGACGCCGCTCCGCCACGTCGGCTATCCGCAGCAGCGTCAGCATGATCCTGACGCGTCCCGTGATCTCACGCTCCGACAAGTCGCTGCCGTAGCGCAGCGGCAGGGCCACGTTGTCCTGCAGCGAGAGATTGTGGAGCAGGCCGTCGCCGGCGGGAAGGTAGCCCACCCTTCGGCGGAAGGCGAGCGCGCTGCGACGCGGCAACCGGGCGATGTCCTCTCCGAAGACCAGCGCGCGCCCGGTGGCGGGCCGATCCAGCGCCAGGGCGTAACCCGGCAGCGCATCGACGCCGCTGGCCTCCGGACCCAACACCAGAACTGCGCGGTGCTCCGGTACCACCAGATTCATCGGGGACTGGTGCCCGGGTAGAGTGATCCCCTCGAAGCGAAGCGGCTCGGTCATGCCAGCAGCAGGACGAAGAGTCCCGAGCAGAGAAAGATGGCGAGGATGCTCCCGACCGCGGCCCGACTCGCCGCCACGGGGATCTCGGTGGGCGAGCCGTGCACCGCGAGGCCGTGGAAGCTCGGGATCACCCCCACGATGATGCCGAACACGAGCGCCTTTGCCACGGTGAGCCACACGTCGTGGAATGTCAGCGAGGCCAGCACGATCTCGAAGTAGCGCGCTCCGGTCATGCCGTTGGCGCCGGCCGCGACCAGTCCCGAGAAGATGGCGGTCAGGTCGAATACGATGATGAGGCCGAGCACCGACAGGATGGTGGCGCCGAACCGCGGCAGCACGTGGTAGTGCAGCGGATCGATGCCCATGCCCTCCAGCGCGTTCACTTCGCCCATCACCTTGTTGGTGGCGAGCTCCGCCGCTATGGCCGTGCCCGAGCGCCCCGCCACCACCAGGGCGGTGAGGAGCGGCCCCAGCTCCCGCACTATCGCTACCACCATCAGGCGCCCCAACAGCTCGGTGGCGCCCAGCCGTCCCAGCTCGCGCACAGCCTGGGAAATGACCAGGAAGCTCAGGATGGAGGAGAGAACGATGATGATCGGGAGCGCCTGGAGCGCGGTGAACCACACCTGCTTCAGGAGCACGCGCAAAGCCACCCGGCGGCCGGCCCGCGGGAGCCACCGAGCCGCTTCCAGCGTCTGAAACAGGAAGCGCGCCAGCGCCCCAAGCCAGGCGATCGAGCGCGCCACCCCTTGTCCGAGTCTCGCTACTGGCGCTATCACGCGCCTATGTTACTACCCCTGCTGCAGTTGTCTCAAGGCCTCCTGCGCCTCGGTGTACTCCGGGAACTCGGTGGCGACCTGACTGAACAACTCGATCGCCCGGTCCGTGTCGCCGCGATCGGCGTAGAGCAGGGCCTTGCTGTAGAGCCTCAGCGCCTCATGTGGGATCTCCTCCGAGCGCTCCATCCGCTGCTCGAACGCCTGCCGTGACAGGGCGGGCAGGTCGAGATCCTCGGTGAGGCTGTTGGCGAGCTCCACCACCATCGGGAACAGGTTCTCGCGGTCGTCGCGGGCCCGATTGACCTTCACTATCTCACCGGTCTCGACGCTCACAACGCGCACGTTGAGGCGAAAGTCGCCGTACCAGTCGATGAAGCTGCCGAAGATCATGTAGCGGGCGCCGACCAGCTTGCCCACCTCGGCGGCGGAGCTCGCATCCACCTTGCCCGACGCGTCCAGCTCCAGCTCCTGGAGCAGATCGCGGATGCGGCCGCGTTCCACTACGCGAAGCTGGTCGTTGAACGCGAGCTCGGTGAGCAGCATGTCCTGGAGCCCGACCGACAGTGCCTCGAAATCTTCCTTGTCCTGGCCGTAAGAGCCGCCATCGGAGAACGGCATGACGGCGACGCCAGGCCGGGTGTCCTGAGCGGACGCGACCTGGGGTGCGACGAGCCCGGCGGCCAGTGCCAGGGCGAATGCGGAACGCCAGCGCATGAGTATCTCCTCCACCTCAGAGGATCAGTTGCATTCCTTCGGTTGCTGCCATCACCTCGACTGCCCCACCTGCTTCTTCTGCCTCGGCACGGACCGCCTCGACCAGGCTGTCCATGGCCGCGTCGTCGTGCTCCGGACGGTGGTGGAACAGCACGAGCTGTCCGGCACCAGCTTCCGTCGCGAGCTCGAGCGCCTCGGAGGAGGAGGAGTGTCCCCACCCCCTGTGGTGCTCCAAGTCGGCCGGGGTGTACATCGCGTCGTGAATCAGGACGTCCACCCCTTCCAGGAACTCGACGAGCTCGGAGTGCCAGTCGGGCCCGACTTCGTAGTCTCCGCCCGGACCCAACTCGTTATCCGTTACGTAGGCCATGCTGGCTCCCCCACCAGTCGGGGTGAGCCTGTAACCCAAAGTGTTGCCTGGGTGCCTCAGCCGCATCGCCTCGACGACGAAACCGTCGATGTCGAACTCCCCGGGCTCCACGTGCTCCACGCTCAGCTCGGCCGGCAGCTGGTCGAGCGGGACCGGGAACACGACCGGATGCATCTGCTGCCGCAGAATGGCGTCCAGGTCCACGTCCCCCTGCTTGGACCCCCACACCCGAACCTCGTTCCCCTCGCTCGCAAACGGCGCGAAGAACGGGATTCCCTGGATGTGGTCCCAGTGTGTATGGGTCAGCAACAAGTCCACTTCCAGCGACCCGCTGCCCCTCTCCACCAACTCTTGGCCGAGCAGCCGGATGCCCGTGCCGGCGTCCAGCACGACCAGGCGGCCGTCACCGGCTCCCAGTTGCTCGACGGAAACGCACGACGTGTTGCCGCCGTACCGCGTGGTCAGCGCGCCGGGCGTGGGGATGGACCCCCGCACACCCCAAACGGTTACCGCGTACGCCATCCGCCCGACTTTGCCGCCATGCACGGCAACGTACTGGTGCCGCTCAAACCCAAGCAAGGCAGGGGGTCACGCCGTCTTGGTGACATGGCTCACTAGAGCCCCGCCAGATCCTCCAGGCGGGGCCGGTCGAGGATTGCTATGTCCTTGCGGGACACCTGGATGAGGCCCTTGTCGGCCAGCTCTCTAAGGGTTCGGGAGACCGTCTCTCTGCTGGAGCCGATCATCTGCGCGAGCATGTGATGGGTGATCTTCCGTGGTACCCGCTCGCCGTCGTGCTCGTCGGCCAGCTCGAGCAGCACGCGCGCCACCCGGCCGGTCACGTCCAGCAGGACGAGTCCACCGATCTTGTCGTCCGCCCTGCGCAGCCGGCGGGACAGGGCCCGCAGCAGGCCCAGGGCGATCCGCGGCGTCTGCTCGAGGCACTCGCGGAACTCGTCGCGGCGCAGCACCATGAGGTTGGACGCCTCGGTGGCGATCACGTGCGCCGAGCGCGGCTGATCGTCGATCAGCGACATCTCGCCGAAGAAATCCCCGCCGCGCAAGATCGAGAGGATCACTTCCCTCCCATCCTCGCCGATCAGGACCACCTTGACTTCGCCCGAGAGTACGACGTAAAGCGCATCTCCGGGGTCGTCCTCGAAGAGGATGACGCTGTTCTTGGGATACAGGCGCTCCCGCGCCGCTGCGGACACCCGCGCGATCTCTTCATCGGACAGCTGTGTGAAGAGGGGGATGGTGCGCAGGCGCCGGGCGGCGGGCGTCGAGTCCGCTGGGGTTTGATCGGCCATAGACAGGCCTAGCTTATGTGGCGGCCGGCGCGCTGTCAATTCACTTCGGAACCCGTCGCTTGCCCACAAGTCCGTGCCACCGTTATATTTCCGCCTCTTTAGGCCGAGACGTTTCCAGTAGCTGTAACGGAGTGTATGTAGTGAAAGCGGACATCCATCCCACGTATCAGCGCGCGGTGGTGCAGTGCGCCTGCGGCAACACGTTCGAGACGCGCTCCACCCTGCCCTCGGTCCACGTGGAAATCTGTGCACGCTGCCATCCGTTCTTCACCGGCAAGCAGAAGCTGATCGACACGGCGGGCCGCGTGGAGCGATTCCGGCAGCGCTACTCCAGCAGCGCCAAGACGAGCGCGGAGTAAGCCATCATGGGAGCGCGGCTCGAGGCCGCGCTTGCTCGCGCGGCCGAAGTCGAGCGCGAGTTGGCCGAACCGGCCACCGCCAAGGACCCTGCCAAACTGAAGGCCCTCGGCCGGGAGCACGCCCGGCTGGAGCGCATCCGTAAGGTCGCCGCTCAACTCGACAAGCTGCGCAGCGAGCTGGAACAGGATCATGAGCTGGCGGGGGACTCCGATC
This sequence comes from Gemmatimonadales bacterium, assembly GCA_030601605.1. Taxonomy (GTDB): domain Bacteria; phylum Gemmatimonadota; class Gemmatimonadetes; order Gemmatimonadales; family GWC2-71-9; genus WVYX01. The sequence goes on along the minus strand of JAUVTI010000022.1, from coordinate 5,829 downwards.
CCGCGCTGGCCGAGCTCGCCCAGGCCGATGTGGAGCTGCTCACGCCGCGGCTCGAGGCGGTGGAGGCCGAGCTCCAGGAGCTGCTCGTGCCCCCCGATCCGCTGGACGAACGGGGCACCAGAGGCGAGATCCGGGCCGGCACGGGCGGGGACGAGGCGGCCCTGTTCGCGGCCGAACTGCTCCGCATGTACACGCGCTACGCCGAGCGCCGCGGCTGGACGGTGGAGATGGTGAGCCTCTCGGAGGGGAACATGGGCGGCGTGAAGGAGGCGATCTTCAACGTCCGGGGCCGCAACGCATACGGCCGGCTGCGCTTCGAGTCCGGCGTCCACAGGGTGCAGCGCGTCCCGACGACCGAGGCGCAGGGGCGGATCCACACCTCGGCGGCCACGGTGGCGGTCCTGCCGGAGGCGGAGGACGTGGACATCGGCATCGAGGAGAAGGACCTCAAGATCGACGTCTTCCGCTCCTCCGGCCCCGGCGGGCAGAGCGTCAACACCACCGATAGCGCGGTCCGGATCACGCACCTTCCCACCGGTCTCGTGGTGCAGTGCCAGGACCAGAAGTCCCAGCTCCAGAACAAGGTGAAGGCCATGGAAGTGCTCCGGGCGCGGCTGCTGGACCGGATGGTCGCCGAGCAGGAGGCCGAGCGGTCCCGGGAGCGGCGCGCCATGGTCGGGACCGGAGACCGCTCCGCCAAGATCCGCACCTACAACTTCCCCCAGAACCGGGTGACCGATCACCGTATCAACCTCACGCTGCACAGACTGGACGAGACCCTCGACGGGGAGCTCGACGAGTTCGTGGACGCTCTGACGGCGGCCCATCGAGGTGAGCGCTCTGAGGGCTGATCCTGCGCCCGCCGTGGCCGTGTCCGAGGTGCTGCGCGAGGGAGCCCGACGGCTCGAGGCGCTGGGGGTCGCCGGCGCCGGCGACGAGTCAGCCAGGCTGTGGGCGCGGCTCATCGGCCAGACAGTGGGAGAGGTGTGGCTCCGGCGGGACGGCGATGCCGCGCCGGAGCTGCGCGAGCGTTTCCAGGATGCCGTGGAGCGTTGGGCCGGCGGCGAACCGGCTGCCTATGCGACCGGCCGGGCGGGATTCCGGACCATGGAGCTGGAGACGGATCGCCGGGCCCTGATCCCGCGTCCCGAGACCGAGGGGCTGGTGGAGTACGTCCTGGAGTGGGGTCGCCGCCGGGGGCCGGCGTCGGACTGGGGGGCGGCCCTCGACGTGGGCACGGGGACGGGCTGCATCGCCCTCTCCTTGGCCGTGGAGGGCTGTTTCGGCCACGTGGTGGCCACCGACGTCTCCGAGGACGCGCTGGCCCTGGCCCGTGGGAACGCGGCCCTGGTCGCCCCGCCGCTGCCGGTCGAGTTCCGCTTCGGCTCGCTGTTCGAGCCTGCCTGGGGGGAGGTGTTCGACGTGATCGTCGCCAACCCTCCCTACGTGACGGCGGACGAGTTCGAGAAGCTCGATATGGGTGTCCGCTGCCACGAGCCCCGTGGAGCGCTGGTGAGCGGCGAGGACGGGCTGGAGCACATCCGGGGGCTGTTGGAGGGGGCCGGGAGCCACCTGGCCGCGCACGGCCTGCTGGCGCTGGAGGTAGATTGCACGAGGGCGGAAGCGGCTGCGGCGCTGGCCCGCGGGGCGGGATGGCGCGAGGTGCGGTTGGAGCCAGACGTGTTCGGGCGGCTGCGGTACCTACTCATAATGAAGGAGTCGGAGCAGTGATTCAGGAAAAGGCTGTGGACCTGGGGCGGCTGATTGGACAGAGCGACGAGTTCAAGGCGCTGACCCATGCCCGGGAAGCCATAGAGGGCGAGAAGGAGCTGAACGGCAAGCTGGAGCAGCTGCAGAAGAGCGCGGAGGGCCTGGAGCAGAAGGTGGCGCAGGGACAGGAGCCCGAGCAGAGTGAGGCCGACGAATACGACCGGTTCCTCGGCGAGATCCAGGGCGACGCCGCATATCAGCGCATGGTCTCCGCCCAATCGAACTTCGACAAGCTGATGCTGCGCGTCCAGGACCAGATTCTGGAGGGGATGCGCAAGGGCGCCGAGAGCCCGATCATCACCCTGAGCTGACGAGCGACCGTGCAGGGCTTGTTCGTGGTCGTGGAGGGCCCCGAGGGGGCAGGGAAGACCACCCTGGTGGAGGGCCTGGCGGGGCGCCTCAGGGAAGCCGGGCATCGGGTGCTCGAGGTGCGTGAGCCGGGCGGCACGGAGACGGCCGAGGCGGCCCGCGCCCTCGTGCTGGACCCGGACAAGCAGTGGAGCCCCGCCGCCGAGCTGTTTCTCATCCTGGCGGCTCGGGCGGAGTTGGTGCAGCAGGTGATCGGGCCACACCTGGACGAGGGCGGTTGGGTCGTGCTGAGCGACCGGTTCGAACTGTCCACCGAGGCGTACCAGATTGCCGGCCGGGGTCTCCCCCGCGAGGAGGTTCTCGCGGCGAACCGGTTGGCGACCGGAGGGTTGGGGCCCGATCTGACACTGGTGTTGGACATTCCGCCGGAGATCGGCCGCGAGCGGCAGGGCGCGCAGGGCAAGAGCCCCGACCGCATGGAGCAGGAGGACGCCGCGCTCCATGACCGCGTTGCGCGGGCGTTCAGGGAGGCCGGCGGTCCCGGAGTCGTGCACCTGGATGCCACGGTGCCGGCTGAGCGTCTCGAGTCCGACGCCTGGGAGGTTCTCAGCGCCCGGCTGGACGGAACACAGTAGGTGGGGAGCGGGTTGAACTGGACGGGGTGCACAGTGCGATCATTCGGAGGTCATCGATGAAGGGTAAACGCGTCCTGTTGCTCACGCTGGTCGGGTTGGTCTCGTTCCTGTCCGGCGGCTGGCTCCTCCAGCAAGGGACCTCGCGGGCGGGGAATGTCTACCAACAGGCCCGCCTGTTCGACGACGTGCTCGGCTACGTCGCCGACTACTCCGTGGACTCGATCAGCGCGGGTGAGCTCTACGACCTGGCCATCGACGGCCTCCTCGAGCAGCTGGACGATCCGTATGCACGGTTCCTCAGGCGCGAGGACTTCGAGCGGCTCACCGAGAGCACTACCGGCAACTACGGTGGGCTGGGCATCCGCATCGACGTGCGGGACGGCTGGATCACGATCATCGCACCGATCGTGGGGACGCCTGCCGATGAAGCGGGACTCGAGACGGGCGACCGCATCATCGCCGTGGACGGAGAGTCCACGTTCGGCTGGAAGTCGGACCAGGCGGTCGATCAGCTCAGGGGGCCTGCGGGCACCGAGGTGCGTCTCAGAGTGGCGCGTCCGGGATTCACGGAGGCAATCGAGTTCACCGTCGAGCGTGCGAACATCCACATCAACGCAATCCAGCTCGCGACCGTGCTCGACGAGGACGTCGCGTACATCTCGCTCGTGCAGTCGAGCATCGGTGAGAGCCTGACGCGAGAGCTCGAGGATGAGGTGGAGCGCCTCACAGAAGAGGGCGCCACTGCACTCATCCTGGACCTGCGGCGCAACCCGGGTGGCCTGTTGGACGCCGGAGTGGACGTCTCGGACCTGTTCCTCGATCCGGGCCAGGACGTCGTCTCAACACGCGGCAGGGCGCGCGGCATGTCGGATCTCTACGAGGCGCGCCACCGTCAGCGCTGGCCCGACCTGCCGGTCGTGGTGTTGGTCGACGGCGGCACGGCGAGCGCGTCCGAGATCATCGCGGGCGCGTGGCAGGACCACGACCGGGCGCTGATCATCGGCACGCCGACCTTCGGCAAGGGTCTGGTGCAGACCGTCTTCCGCCTCGGTGAGATGCAGGCGCTGCGCCTCACCACGGCACGCTGGTACACTCCGAGCGGACGGACCATCCAGCGTGTACGCGAACGCGCCGCGGTGGATGTCCTCATCGCCGGGCAGGTGGCGGACTCTGCGGAGGCGGTCGCCGTCGCCGCGGTCGATTCGAGCCAGGTCTACTTGTCCGACGGCGGCCGCCTGCTGATCGGCGGCGACGGAATCAGGCCTGACCTCGTGGTCTCGCCCGACACGCTGACCACGGTCGAGCAGGAGTTTTGGCGGGCGCTCGGCGCCCAGCTGCCGGTGTATCGCGACGTGATGACGAGCTACGCGCTCGAACTCAAGGCCGACGGCGGGATCACCGATCCCCGGTTCGAGGTGACCGACGCGATGCGCGCGGAGTTCCGCCGCCGGCTGCGCGAGCGCGAGGTGGAGATTCCCGATGAGCTGCTCCGCGGCGCGCGGCTGCTCGTGGATCAGCAGCTGGCCTATGAGGTGCAGCGCTACGTGTTCGGACGCGAGTCGGAGTCGCGCCGCCGCATGGAGAGCGACGCGCAGATTCAGAAGGCGCTCGAGCTGCTGCGCGAGGCGCGCAGCGTCCCGGAGCTCCTGGCGCTGGCCGAGAGCCAAGCGGAGGTGAGCCGCACTCCGTGACCTCCGTCGGGATCGTGGGGTCGGGCCGCGCCGGGGTCGCGCTCGGCCTCGCGCTCTCCCGTGCCGGCCACACCGTCTCTCTTCACGGCCGGCGACAGCACGAGCTGTCGCTCCCGTTCTCCTACACCTGGGGTGATGCGCCGCCGTGGCTCGCCGCGGTGGAAGTCATTCTGCTCGCGGTCCCAGACGGCGCCGTTACGTCCGTGGCGCAACGGTTGGCCGCAACCGGGGAGATCGGCTCCGGGCACACCGTGCTGCACCTCTCCGGCGTTCTGGGCCACGATGCGCTGGAGCCGCTGGCGGAGAGCGGGGCCGCGCTCGGCTCGCTGCACCCATTCCAGACGCTGGCTGGTCCGGCCGACGCCGCGGAGCGCCTGAGCGGCGCCGTGGCCGGAGTGAGTGGGGACAGGGAAGCGGTGATCACGGCCGCCGAGTTGGCGCGCTCGATCGGGCTCACGCCCGTGCCCATCGCCGCGGACAAGAAGGCGCTGTACCACGCGGCCGCGGTTTTCGCTTCCAATTATCTCGTAACGCTCGAGGGAGTTGCGGAAGGCCTACTGGAGAAAGCGGGTCTCAGTGCCACGGAGGCGCGCGAGGCGCTCGGGCCGCTGATGAGGGTATCGCTGGAGAACGCCCTCGGCGTGGGACCGGAGCGCGCGCTCACGGGACCCATCGTGAGAGCCGACCTGGACACCATCCGCCGGCACCTGGAGTCGCTCCCTGCGGAAGCCGCCACGCTGTACAGGGAACTCGCCAGGGCGGCACTGCGGTTGGCCGATCTGAGTGCGCAGCAGCGGGCGGCCATCGAGAGCGCCCTCGAGCAGCCCTAGGGCCCGTCTCTTTGCACCAGGGCTGATGCCTTGGGGTTCCAGGGAAAAACGAACGACCCGCCGAACGTGAGCACCAGTCGGCTCCCCACGTCCGATCCTTCTCCGAACCGGTAACCGAGATCGATGCGGCCGGTGCGCGCCGCGGTGCCGAGCGCGCCCCCCATCCGCAACCCGATCCCGAAGTCTCCCCCGAAGCGCGGTTTCTGATCCGCGTACCACGCACCGCCGTAGTCTACGAAACCGGCGAACCCGATCGAGAACAGCTTCAGGAACGCGTCGATCGCAAACCAGCGGTGCTCCAGCGTGCCCCAGAGTGTGCGGGTCCCGACGAACGCGTTCGCCTCCCAACTCCGCGGGGGCGTGTTGAAGCCCAGGGTAAACTGCTGTCCGGGGGCGGGGTTCTCCTGCGCCCCGGTCTGGATGTGGACGGCCGTGCCGTGGCGCTCCCACACCCTGGCGCCCAGCGTCACGTCCACCACGACGCGCCCGGAGTCCAGTCCGGCATTGGTGAACAAACCGTGGGCCTTGAGACTGGCCACGAAGAAGACGACCTCGCTCCCCGCACCGTATGACGCATCGATTCCAGGGACTATG
>JAUVTI010000155.1 GCA_030601605.1 Gemmatimonadales bacterium | reverse complement strand
TGTTGCTGGGAGAGCAACCATGACCCATCTGCAGATTCCAGACAGGCGGCCCCGCCACACCACGATGGCGAGCGGCGGCGTCCTCCCGCCCGACCTGCTCGAGGCGGCCTCGCGCCGGCTGGGTGTGGCGAGCCTGCTGTGGGCCGGGCTCTGGGTTCTGGCGTTGGTCATGAACAACGTCGTGGGGCCGGTGCTCTCCCCCGACGCGCTGCTCGACGACGCCTGGCCCTGGCCGGGGAACCCGGTGGCCCTTGGCGTGATCGCGGTTTCCCTGGCGCTGTTCGCCTACACCCGCTGGCACGCGTGCGACTGCCAGCGCTCTTTGGATCTCGGGCTCATCTACGAAGTCGTGCTGGCGTTCGCGATCGGTTTCGTGAACCAGTGGACGCCCAACGTGATCGGGCTGTCGTGGATCTGCGTGCTGGTGCTCGTGCATCCGATGATCGTGCCCCACACGCGGGCGAAGACGCTGGCGGCCGCCCTCATCGCCGCGAGCATGGATCCGGTCGGCCTCGCGATAACTGCCGCGCGCGGCGTCGAGCTTCCGCCGGTGGCAGCCATGCTCTGGGCCGTGCTTCCCAACTACATCTGCGCTCTGATCGCTGTCGTGCCCGTGGGGATCATCACGCGGCTGGGGCGGCAGGTGCGCGATGCGCGAGAGCTCGGCAGCTATCAGATGGGTGAGCTGCTGGGTCGCGGAGGGATGGGTGAGGTGTATGCCGCCAAACACCGGCTGCTGCGGCGCCCGGCGGCGATCAAGGTGATCCGGCCCGACGCCCTGGGGGCGCGAAGCGGTGAGGGCGCGAAGACCGTCGTGCAACGGTTCAAGCGCGAGGCGGAGGCGGCCGCGCAGCTGCACTCGCCGCACACCACGGCGCTGTACGACTTCGGCGTGACCGACGATGGGAGCTTCTACACCGTGATGGAGCTGCTGCGGGGCATAGACCTCGACTCGCTCGTGGACCGGTTCGGACCGGTATCGCCTGCCCGGGTGGTCTACTTGCTGAGCCAGGCTTGCCACTCGCTGGCCGAGGCGCATGCGCTCGGCCTGATCCACCGGGACGTGAAGCCGGCCAACCTGTTCACCTGTTGGGTGGGGCTCGAGGCGGACTTCGTGAAGGTGCTCGACTTCGGCCTCGTGAAGCCCCCGCCCGAAGACGAGGACCAGATCAGGCTCACCGCTCCGGATCTCACCACCGGAACGCCGGCCTACATGGCGCCCGAGCTCGCCCTGCGGCAGGACGCGGACTGGCGGGCAGACATATACTCGCTCGGCTGCGTTGCCTACTGGCTGCTGACCGGCAGTCTCGTGTTCGAGGCGGAGACGCCGATGAAGATGATGCTGCGCCACGTGGATACGCCGCCGCTGCCGCCCTCGCGCCGAAGCGAGCTGGACATCCCGCCGTCGCTCGAGGATGTGGTGATGGCGTGCCTGGAAAAGGACCGGCGGCGGAGGCCGTCGAGCGCGGAGGTCCTGGCGCGGCAATTCTCGGAGTGTGACGTGGGCGAGCCGTGGAGCAGGGAGCGGGCCGACGCGTGGTGGCGCGCCCATTTGCCCGACCTCGTTCCCGACCGTGTGAATCGCGTGTCGGAGCCGGAGGCGTCGGCCCTCGCCGACGCCTGAGCGCCCTCGCTAGCGGTCCACCTCCACCACGAGCCCGCTCTCGCGAGCCGCGTACACGGTGACGGAGTGAATCCAGCGCTCGCCGAAGTTCGCCTGCAGCTCCACCTGTACGAACGGGTACTCGGTCGCTGGCGCCGCCCCCAGAGCGTCGCTCCCGGCGATATCGATGGGGCGCTGCGCCGTCTCGATCCACTCCGTGCGGCCCGCCCGCCCTCGCTCCGGCGTCACCGCGGCGACGCGGTAACGGTACCGCGGAGTCTGACCGGGGTAGATGCCTCGCTCGGCGCCTAGATCGTGGAACCGCAGGATCCCGTCCTCGTAGCGGAAGAAGTCCAGCGGGGAAACCCGATCGAAGAAGTACCGGGCGATCTTGTCACGGCGTTCGGCCAGCGTGCGGCTGATGTAGCGCGCCGCCTCCGGGCTCGGATACTTCCCCTCGGCCACCGCCGCCTCGATGTGGGCGTCAGTGAAGGCGGAGATGATCTTGGCCGCCCAGTAGCCGTCCCGATCGGTGAAGTTGGCGAAGGCCGTGTTGGGTTCCATCGGCTTGAACGCCATCGGATGGAACTTGGTGCTCTCGAAGTAGCCCAGCTGCTCGAGGCCCTCGGGCAGCGTCAGCTCGCGCCACAGATCCTGTTTCGTTCCCAGTGAGACCGCGCGCCCGAAGGAGCGAACGATATCCAGCGTGTATTCATGGCACGCCATCGGGTACGGACCCAGGGCCGCGGACCCGAGGCTGCTTGCGAAGTCAATGAGGTAATGCCGCAGGAAGCGGCGGCCGTCCTCCTCGACATACATGTCGAGCGTGTTGCCCTGCTTGGTGTCGAAGTGACACATCCATGCCGACAACATCCGCAGGCCACGCAGCTCGCGCCGGTCCTCGTGATTCACCAAGTCGTTGGGGTCGTCCTTGCGCCGGGCTTTCCAGTCGAACGGCCCCATCCACTCGCCGTCCAGGCGCCGGCTGGCGAGCGCCCGCCACGAGCCATCGGGCAGGCGCTCGACGCGGCTCAGCACGCTGTCGAGATCCACCACCGTCATGATGCGCTCGTGCCCCAAAACGTCCGTGAACTCCACGCCGTCGGCCAACACGAGTTGTCTGCGCTCGAAGGTCGTGACGATGTCCACGGGGACGTTGTAACCGGCCGCGTGGAAGAGGCGGCCCGATATGACACCGGCCGCCGTCGCGGTCCCGAAGTAGCCCGGGGGATCGAACTTGATGAAGTACGTGTCGCCCCTGCCGTCCTCGATGGTGAAACCCGGTGACACACCCTCCGTCTTCGCGCCGACGACGGTCCACGGGCTGGTTGCGTCGGGGCCGGGTCCGGTGAGTGGCCCGCGCGCCGCTGCCTGAGGTGACATGGGGAACAGGCCGATGCGGTTCGTGAACCACGTCGAGTTGGGCACCTCGCCCAGGCTATTGATGTTCGCGGCGGGTCCCACCTGGTCTCCCCCGAACCAGCTTCCCACTCCGCGCACCAAGCGGGCCGGATCGAATATTCGGCCGATCGGCCGGTTGATCGAGGCATCTACGCCCGAGCGGAGGATGTTGGGGTCGCGTGGAGTGGGCGCCTCGACGTCGCGCCTGTCGTCGGAGTGCCACACGACTGGACCGTCCCGAAGCGGCGGCTCCCCGGCATGGGCCGCGATGCCCGCGCCGATGCAGAGGGCGACGGCTAGCGCCCGCCTAGCGCGGCGGTATCGGGTCTTTGCCATGGAACAGTCCCTTGGTCCATTGGAAGATCTGCTCGCTCTTCAAGCGGAACACGGCGCCCTCGTTGCTCCGCGCCCACTCGAGCCGCAGCACGAGACCCGGCCCGCTCACCAGGCGAATACCCAGCCCGTACGAGAGAGTGAGGTTGTCGAAGCTGATCTTGTTGAAACTGTCGAACACCTGCCCCACGTCGGCGAGCACGTACATGTCGAGCCCGGGACCATCGGCGCGTTGGAACACCCAGAGTGGCCAGCGATACTCCGCGCTGAGCACCGCCAAACCACGGTCGCGCCACCGGAAGTCGTTGAAGCCGCGCAGCAGGTCGGGGTCGTCGTTGGTGAGCAGCCGCTGGAACGGCATCTCGCCTTCTCCGGAGCGCTGGATCCACGAGACGTAACCGCGCAAGGCGAGCGTGTGATACTCGTACCAGAGAGGGATGAACTGCTGCAGCTCCGCGCGGAAAGTCCACAGGTCCGCATCACCCTGGTCGGTCGCGATCATGTACGACGCGCGCAGCTGCCTCAGTCCGCCCCGCGTGGGACGTCCGGTTGGCAGGCCGTCCGATTGACCCAGCAGCAACTCGAGGCTCAGGCCATCGGAGCTCTCGCCGAATCCGGGCGGCACGCTGCCGGGGAACTGCTGGGGGATGGACGGCTCGAAGTCTCCGCCCGGCGGGCCGGCGGCCACACGCGAGTAGAGCAGCTTGCCGCGGAGCGTGAACCCCGAGCCCAAGTCCCTGTGGTAGCTGAGCCCCGCCCAAGTGAGCTTCTGGCGGTAGAAGGACTCGTCGAAGACGCTGCTGTTTGGCCCGATGCCGAAGTAGCGCGCGTTTGCCCTGTCCCGAAACCCCATTCCGAGAACGATCCTGCTGCGTCTTCCCGTGGGGGCCCGCGCCCCGAAAGTGATGCGCTGGTCGCCGTTCACCGTCGCGTAGCCGCGCAGGCGCATCTGGACTCCCGGCCAGCCGACGTCGTTCAGCTGGAGCGTCAGACCGCCGCCGAACCCGGAGAGGCCACCGGCATTGATGGCCGGCATGAGTTGCATTTTCCCCGGGGGACGGAAGAAGATGTTGAGGATGCGGGCCTCATCGACCCACTGCACCGCGGCGAGCCCCGCGTCTCCCAAGAGCTTCACGGGATAGGTGAAGAACCTGAAGGGAACGACGAGGATTCCTTCCCACACCGGCATCAGGGGGTCGCGGAACCGAGCCGTGGTCGAGTCGCTGGCCGGGGGGATCTCGCCCCAGTAGCTGGCGCCCACTCCGTCGGCCACCGAGTCGGCACGGGCGTGGGGCTCCTGTGCCACGGCGGTGCTGGCCGCGAGGGACACGAGCACCGCGGCGAGGACCTGGAGGCCGGACCCGCGAAGTGCAGCGGCCACCCGTGCCCTCCTACTCGATCTCGAACACGACGAACCTGAGCTGGCCCCTCCGGTCCACGTGCAGGACGACCGGGTCGCCGCGCTCGAGCTGGCGCAGGGCCTGTGTCAGCTGTCCGATCGACGTCACTTCCTGTCCGTTCACGGCGTGGATCACGTCGGCCACGGCACGGCCGGTCGCGCCCGTGGGGCCGCCCGCTGCCTGGGCTACCCCTGCGCTCCCGCCCC
>JAUVTI010000238.1 GCA_030601605.1 Gemmatimonadales bacterium | reverse complement strand
GGTCAGGATAGTCGCTGCCTGGCGCCCGCCCAGGAAGGTGTCGGTGGAGGCACCTCCGCCCATCGCGGCGAGCCCGCCCCCCGTACCGGCCTGGAGCAGAACCGCCCCTATCAGGACAAAGCAGTCCAGAGCGAGAACTATGAGCAAGAAGCTATACATTGTCGCGGCGGAAGATACCTGGTGCCTTGGCGCCAAGTCAATCGAGGGTCACGCGCACGATCTCCGACCAGCTCGCCGGATCCAGCGAGGCTCCCCCGACCAACACTCCGTCTATCTCGGGCTGCGAGATCAGGGCGTGGATGTTGTCCGGCTTCACGCTCCCGCCGTAGAGAACGCGCGTCGTCTCGGGCGACACACCGCGCTCCGTGAACCAGTCCCGGATGGCGGCGTGCACCTCGGCGGCGTCCTCGGGCGTCGCCGTCTTGCCGGTACCGATGGCCCACACGGGCTCATAGGCGATGACTATCTGGGCCAGGGCGTCGCGGCCGAGGCCGTCGAGAGCGCTCAGCTGGCGCTGAACGACCCCCAGCGTCTCTCCCGCCTCACGCTGCTCGATCTTCTCTCCGACGCACAGCATCGGCGTCAGATCGCTCTCCAGCAAGGCGCGCACCTTCCTGCCCGTCTCCTGATCGGTCTCACCGAAGACGTGGCGCCGCTCCGAGTGGCCCACCAGGCCGGCCTGCGCGCCCGCCTCCCGCGCCATCCCGACCGACAGCTCTCCCGTGAACGCCCCCTTCGGTTCCCAGTAGACGTTCTGCGCTCCCGTGCGGATCGCGGGCCGGTCTCCCGTCAGGCGGGCCACTGTCTCGAGAGCGACGGCAGACGGGAAGAACCAGGTCTCGCGGTCGGGGAGCGCCTCATGGCGCTCGAGGAACGAATGAAGGAACCGGCGGGCCCCCTCCGGCCCGAGATGCATCTTCCAGTTCGCGGCGAAGATCAACGGTCTCATACGTCGTCCAGCGCGGCCACTCCCGGCAGCTGCTTCCCTTCCAGCAGCTCGAGCGAAGCCCCGCCCCCTGTCGATACGTGTGACACCCTGTCGGCGAGGCCGGCCTGCGCGATCGCCGCGGCCGAATCCCCTCCCCCGATTATCGTAGTAGCTCCCTGCTCGGTGGCGACGGCGAGGCCTCGGGCCACCGCCACAGTGCCGGCATCGAACGGCGGCGTCTCGAACACGCCCATGGGACCGTTCCAGAACACCGTCTTCGCATTGCGGATCCGCTTGATAAACTGGTCGGAGGCGTTTTCGTCGATATCGTACACGGCCCAGTCGGGTCCAATCTCGTCGGGCCGTACGTCCTTGATCTCGGCGTCGGGCGAGAGCTCCCTGGCAATAGTCACACCCTCGGGCAGCACCAGCTTCTCGCCGCCCCGCTCCAGCAGTTCCTTCGCCATGTCGATTCGGTCCGGCTCCACCAGCGACTTGCCGGTCTCCAGGCCCTGGGCGGCGAAGAAGGTGCAGGCCATGGCTCCGCCGATCAGGATGGCGTCGACCCGGGGGAGTAGCGCTTCGATCACGTCAATCTTGCCGGAGATCTTGGCCCCACCCAGAACCGCCACGAACGGCCTGGCCGGCTCCGCCAGCGCCCCCAGCAGGAACTCCAGCTCCCTTGCCATCAGGAAGCCCGCGACCGCCGGCTTGAGGAGGTGGGCGATGCCCTCGGTGGAGGCGTGCGCCCGATGCGCGGACCCGAAGGCGTCGTTCACGTAGAAGTCGCCGAGCCTGGCGAAGGCCTCGGCCAGGGCCGGGTCGTTCTGCTCCTCGCCCGGGTAGTACCGGGTGTTCTCCAGCAGCATCACCTCGCCGCGCTTGAGCCGCCGGGTCTCCTGCGGCGCGGCCTCCGAGACCGGATCCTCGAGGAACCGCACGGGCGCGCCCAGCTCCCGCTCCAGCACCGGCACCACCGGCCGCAGCGAGTACTCGGGCTTGCGCTGTCCCTTGGGCCGGCCCAGATGCGAGGCCAGGATCACGCGGCAGCCACGGTCCTTGAGCCAGCGGATCGTCGGGAGTGACGCGACAATGCGCGTCGTGTCCGCAACGCTGCCGTCGCGGAGCGGCACATTGAAATCCACCCGCACCCACGCCCGTTCGCCCTCGAGCGGCTGTCCCTCGAGCGAGTCGAGGGTGCGCTTCATCAGAGGCGCTCTGCCATGTACACCATGAAGTCCACGCAGCGCGCGGAGTAGCCCATCTCGTTGTCGTACCACGAGGATACGTGCACCAGGACGCCGTCGACCACGTTGGTGCTGAGCGCGTCAACGGTGCTGGAGTTGGGATTCCCGTTGTAGTCGATGGAGACCAGCGGCTCGTCGCTCACGGCGAGGAAGCCCTTGAGCGGGCCGGCGGCGGCGGCCTTGCGGAAGGCGTCATTCACCTCGTCTATCGTGGTCGCCTTCTCCACCACGCAGGTGAGATCCACCAGGGAGACGTTGGGGGTCGGAACGCGCAGCGCCATGCCGTCGATCTTCCCCTTCACCTCGGGAATCACCAGGCTCGTGGCCTTCGCCGCTCCCGTGGAGGTGGGGATGATGCTCATCGCGGCGGCGCGCGCCCGCCTCAGGTCCTTGTGCTTCGAGTCCGCCAGGTTCTGGTCACGCGTGTAGGCGTGGGTCGTGGACATGCAGGCGCGCTCGATCCCGGCGGCG
>JAUVTI010000239.1 GCA_030601605.1 Gemmatimonadales bacterium | reverse complement strand
CGCCGCGATGTGGATCTCGCGCAGGAAGCGCTCGCCGCCCAGCACGGCACCGAGTTCAGGCCGCAGCAGCTTGAGGGCGACCTGGCGATGATGCTTGAGGTCCTCAGCGAGATAGACCGTGGCCATCCCGCCGCTACCGATCTCCTGTTCTATGCGGTAGCGGTCGGCGAGTGCAGACTTGAGGCGTTCGAGCAGGTCGTCCACTGTGCCCCAACTCAGTGACGTACTCGGCTACAGTACGGCTCGATGCGGTGTGCGGCCAGAGTGGAAAGGGGAGGATGTTACTCGCGATCAGATCGAACCGGGACTCTTCTGATCCAGAGCGGCCCCTCTAAGGGGCTCAAACCCGGCAGAATGTCACTTCAAACGCGAGTTCGTGTCGTCCGGTGCCGGGGTTGAGGGCAGGATGTCGGTCGATGACGACATCTTGTCGTCACAGATGTCGTGATTTGTCGTGCAGATTCACGGAAACGATAGCGCTCGGCGCAGCCAGGTGGTGGCGCGCCTACCGCCCCGGCGCGTCAGCCGTAGAGGACGCCGAACCGCTCCCGCTGCTCGGGGCTCCCCACGGCGATGAGCGTCGAGCCCTGTGCGAGCCGCTGGTCGGCCGGCAGGTTGGTGATGATCCGCGAGTCCCGCTGGACGCCGATCACGCTCAGGCCTGTGCGGGCGCCGATCGCCGCCTCGGCAAGCGTCTTGTCGGCCAGGGACGGCGGCAGCGGCATGTGGAACAGATCGACGCCCTCGCCCAGCATGACGAGCTCGCGCTGCTGCACGATCGAGAACACCGTCTGCACCCCGAAGGAGGCGTAGCTCAGGACGAAGTCGGCGCCGGCGCGCTGTATGGCCTCGACGTTGCGCTCGTGGGTGACCCGGGTGAGGATGCGCGCCTCGGGATTGAGCCGCCGGCAGTACACCGTCAGGTAGATGTTCATCGCGTCGTCGTGCGTCGTGAGCAGGATGGACGGCGTCTCGACGATTCCCGCCTCATCGAGTACGCGCCGGTCGGCGGCATTGCCCAGGAACAGCCGGTCGGGAATACCATGGATCTTGGGCTCGAGCTCCGCCTTGCGCTCCACGATGTGGACCGGGACCTCCCTCCGTTTGAGGGCCCGAGCGGCCGCCCGGCCCACCTTGCCGCCGCCGATGATGAGCACTGGATTCGGATTGGCGTCGTAGATCACGAGCACGTCATTCAGCTCCTCGATCTGCTCCGGCGCACCGATCGCGACCGGGATGCTGGTGCGCGACAGCTTGAGATCCGGCCGGGCCGGCTGGAACCGCCCACGCTCCCACACGCCGACGATCGTGACCCCGGTGAACTCCCGCAGCTGGGTCTCCCGAATCGTGCGCCCCTGGAGCGGCGTGTCGTGCACCGGGAACTCGACGAGGAGGAGATCGTGGAACTTGCCGACCACATTCGCATGGGCCGAGCCGGCGCTCACCCGGTTGGCGAGATGCTCGCCGAGCCGCTCCTTGAGGGGCAGCACGTGAGTGGCCCCGCTCAGCTCCAGGACATCGATCGAATCCTCCATCTCGACCAGCGCGGCGACGGGGACGGAGCCTGACAGCTCGCGCACGGTGAGGACGATGTTGGAGTTGACCGTGTCCGACGCATTGGCCAGGACGAGGCGGGCCCGTGCCGCACCGGCACACCGGTAGGTCTCGACGGCGTCGATCTCGCCGGTCACGGCCGGCAGGCCCGCATCGCGCATGCGCAACGCGAGGTCGGGCTCGGGCTCGATCACGTAGGCCGGCACACCGGCCAATGCGAGTCGGCGCAGCAATCCGAGCGCGATGGGGTCGTTGACGCAGATCAGCACGTGACCGTGGACCTCCGCCGGCACCGACTGGAGCGCCCGGAGGCGACGCCGCCTCTGCTGCTCGAGCCACGGGACGTACACGAATCGGATGAAGAGAAACGGGAGGATGATGAGGAGGAGCACGACCCCGGTCGCCAGCACGACGGTGCTAAACCCGCGGCCCAGGTCGCTCTCGAACGTGATGTCACCGAACCCCAGCGTGCTCATCACGGTGACTGCCCAGTAGATCCCCGTGAACCACGAGTGGTCCTGACCCTCCCACGCCATGATCACGTGGAACAGCCAGCCGAAGAAGAGGACGACGGCGATGAGGAGCGCGACGAACCTGACGAACGGCGCGACCCGCCCTCGCAGCCTGCCGTCTCCCGCCACCAGCGCAGCCAGATGGGAGCCGACGGTCTTCATGCAGAGATGATAATACGGGATCCGCGCGAAACGGTACAGGAAGGGCCCGGTGCACTCACCGAGCCTTGGGGTTGCCCGCCTGGGATCGTCTCTCGCGAAGCAGAGCGCGGTGGAGTGGTGGGGGCGCGTGGGCGCTCCACCAGGACTCTTCTGATCCAGAGTCAGACGTGTTGCCAGTTACACCACGGGGCAGTGAAGTGGAGCTGAGGGGGCTCGAACCCCTGACCTCCTGGGTGCGATCCAGGCGCTCTCCCAACGGAGCTACAGCCCCATCGGCCGGGCATTCTCGCCCGCCCCCTTGGCCATGCTTTCGGTCTGGGACAACGCCCGTGCTGAGGCAGCGCCCGGCCGAGCTTTCGCCCAGATCCCTGGCGGCATGGT
>JAUVTI010000063.1 GCA_030601605.1 Gemmatimonadales bacterium | reverse complement strand
CACCGAGGAGGACGAGGCATTCGCCGTGCGGCTCGCGGCCCACGCGGCGGTGGCCGTGCAGAACGCGCGCATATTCGCGGAGCGCGAGGAGCTACTCAGCCAGCTACGCGAGCTGCACCATTCGCGCGAGCGCTTCTTCGCGATGACCAACCACGAGCTGCGCAACGCGCTGACGGCGGTGCACGGCTGGACCGAGTTGTGGATCCGCAAGACGGCACCCGACACTCCGCGCGCCGCCCTCGAGGTGCTGGAGTCGGCCGAGCGCGCGCTCACCCTGCTCGAGGACCTGCTCGATCTGTCGCGGCTGGATGCGGACAAGCTCGAGCCGATCATCAAGGACGCCGACGCGTGGACGATCGTGCGGGAGTCGGTGGCCACGGTGGAGCCCGCCGCGGGGCGGCGGGGCATCGAGATCCGGGTGTCCGGACCGGACGGCCCGGTCGAATGCAGCACCGATCCACAGCGCGTGCGGCAGGTACTCATAAACCTGCTGACGAATGCCGTGCGGCACAGCCCGGCTGACGAGGTGATCGACGTCGAGCTGCGCGTGGCTGACGATACGCTGCGATTCGACGTGGTGGACCGGGGCGAGGGCATCGCGCCGGAGCTGCAGGCGTCGATCTTCGAGGCCTTCGAGCGCGCCGGGCGCCAGACCGAGCGTGGCACAGGGCTCGGATTGGCGCTGTCGCGCAAGCTGGCCCGGCTGCTCGGCGGGGAGCTCAACGTGGAGAGCCAGGTCGGCAAGGGAGCCCGCTTCATTCTGCGCGTTCCGCGCTGGCCAGAAACATCATAAAGAGGCGTTAACTTTCGATTAAACAATCAATTAGCCCGTTCTCTTAGGGTTGTCCACATGCGGATCCTCGTAGTCGAAGACGACCGCAAGGTCGCGGGTTTCATCGAAATGGGCCTCCGGGAGGAGGGCTACGCGGTGGACGTCGCCAAAGACGGCGAGGAGGCCACCGTGTTCGCCCACATCAACGACTACGACGCGATCCTGCTCGATCTGATGCTGCCCAAGAAGAACGGGCTGCAGGTGGCCTCTGAGCTGAGGCGGGAGGGTCGCAGCACACCGATCCTGATGCTGACCGCCCGGGACGCGTCGGAGGACGTGGTGCGCGGACTCGACGCGGGCGCAGACGACTATCTCACCAAGCCGTTCAAGTTCGACGAGTTGCTCGCGCGGCTGCGAGCCCTCGTGCGCCGTGGAGGGGCCGCCAGACTCGACAGGCTGACGTTCGGCCCGCTCGAGCTGGACCGCCTCAAGCACAAGGCTTGGGCCGGCGAGGTGCTGCTCGATCTGACCCCGCGGGAGTTCCAGCTGCTCGAGCACTTCATGCTTCACCCCGAAGACGTGGTGCGCCGCACCGAGCTGCTCGAAAAGGTGTGGGACATGCACTTCGACCCCGAGAGCAACGTGGTGGACGTCCACGTCGGCAACCTGCGCCGCAAGCTCCGGGAAGCCAACTTCGACGGACTCATCCAGACGGTCCGCGGGGTAGGATTCTGCCTGAAGCTGTCCGATAGCGACAAGGCCTGATGTACTCCCTGCGCCGCACGCTCGCCGTGCGGTTCTCCATCACCATTTTCATCGCCCTCCTGTTCATCGCGGTATGGGCCTACCTCGGAGCGCAGCGGATCTTGCGCGAGGAGCTCGACCACGGACTCGCCGCGGTCGCACAGCTCGAGTTCGCGGTCATCGGCGCCGGATTCCCAATTGCGTTGCACGCGGAGCCCTCGGACATGGACGGGTTCATAGACGTGGTGAACCGGTTCGTGGTCGTGCGCGACGTAGACGCGGCGGTGCTCGCGGTCAACACTCCGCTCGCCAACAACCTGCCGCTGGATCCCGAGGGCTTCGAGCAGGCGCGGCGCGGCAGGCAGGTATGGATGACGCAGGACTGGGGAGACGACCAGATACGCTCGTACTACGGTTCGGTGGACCTCAGCCGCAACCGCGGGCAGGTCGTGGTTCAGGTCGCCGCCTCGCTCCAGCCGCTATCCGCCGCCAATCGCGAGGTGCTCTTCCTGTTGCTGGGCACCGTGCTGCTCGGAAGCGCCGCCAGCGCACTGGGAGCGGGGTGGCTCGCCTCGTCCAGCGTCACGCCGGTCGACGAGATCACGCAGCAGGCGCAGGGAATCCAGCCGGGGATGATCGGACAGCGCATAACCGAGCACGCCGACATCGTGGAGTTCGCGGGGCTCGTCAAGGTGCTGAACGGAATGCTGGAGCGCCTGGACAGGACGTTCGAAACGCAGCGGCGGATGATCGCCGACGCCGGGCACGACCTGAGAACGCCGCTCACCGCAATGCAGGGCGAGATCGAAGTGGCGCTGCGCGGGGAACGCAGTCCCGCGGACTACAAGGCTACGCTCGTCTCCGTGCTGGAGGAAGTCGATCATCTCGTGTCCATCAGCGACTCGCTCGTGCTTCTCGCCCGACTCGACGCCGGCACGCTCTCGGCCGAGCGTATCGAGCGCGATGTGGCCGACCTGGTGCAGCGCTCGGCGCTCCGGGCGCAAGCGCGGACCGAGGGAAAGAGGGACGTCACGTTCACAGGACCCGACGGGGGCGCAACGGCTGCGGTCGATGCCAAGATGCTCACCGTGGCAGTGGACCACTTGCTCGACAACGCGATCAAGCACACGCCCGACGGCACCAGCGTGCACGTCAGCGTGACCGCCCGCGATGGCGACCTGACCATAACGGTAGAGGACGACGGCCCGGGGCTGTCCGAGGAAACGCTGTCACACCTATTCGAGCGTTTCTATCGGACTGACGAGGCCCGCTCCCGCACGGGGGCGGCCGGACTGGGACTCACCATCGTCGCGGCCATCGTGAGCGCCCACTCCGGGAAGGTCCGCGCAGACGCCAGCGATCGGGGCGGCCTCAGGGTCAGCATGGACATACCTCGCCAACCGCCGGCCGCCTAGACCGCCATCAGCAAATCTTCACACTCGGCCCACTCCTTCTTCACTTCGGGTTCCGGTTCCCTTCACACGGCGATGTAGATCTTGCTCGCAGGTGGAAACGAGCAGGTGAGGGTAGCATGCACGCCAACGTCGGAAGGGTGGACGGGTGCATTCGGGGAGGCCTGGCGGTGGCATTCCTGGTCACGGCGGTCGTGCTCAATGAGAAGCTGCTGATCTCGCTTGCTGCCGCGTTCGTGGCACTTCTCTTCGCCGCCTCCGCACTCACGCACCACTGCCCGCTGTACGATCTGCTGAAGCTCAGCACCCGCGCGCACCAGTCGCACCCACACCAGTAGCCGCGCTGGCGCGGGCGGACTCGCCAGGCGAGATTCCCGGGTCCCTAGCGAAGCACATAACCGGAGGTTCGTGCATGCGGTACTCAGCTGCTGGGATGGCGCTCGTCGCATTCGGTCTGCTGTCCACCGCGCCGGCGGCGCAGGCGCAGGAGGAGCTGCCGGACGGTGTTACGGACGAGATGATCGCAAACGGCAAAACCGTGTTCGGCGGCGCGGGTATCTGCATGGTTTGCCACGGTCCGGAGGGTGCCGGGATCGCCAACCTCGGCGCCGACCTGTCCGACGACGAGTGGCTCCATAGCGACGGCACCTACGAGGGCATCCTCGCGACGATCGAGGCCGGAGTCGCGGCCGACAAGTCGTCCACGGGCGGCGTCATGCCGCCCAAGGGGGGCAGCAGCATCTCGGACGAGCAGGTGAAGGCCGTAGCCGCCTACGTCTGGAGTCTCAGCAGCTAGCCGTCGACCCCTTCACTTCCCCCGCCACCCGCGTAGCTTTGTAGCCGGTCGCGCCGCCCATATGCGGTGGGAACACAGTTCCCCGCAGACGTGGCGCGGCGGTTCGCATTCGAGAGATCAACAACGTGAGGAGTGTGGAGACGATGAAGGCTAAGCACGGTGCTGTTCTATTGCTGCTGGCCATGGCCGCTGGTTGCGGCGGTGGCGAGGGCGCGCCGGCGCAGACCGGCGGCGAGGAGGCCGGCGAGGCGGCGACGGCCGAGATGGCAATGCTGATCGAGGCTCCGACCGGCGCAGTGAACGCCGAGCTCGCGGGTCAGGGCGAGAGCCTGTTCCAGGCCAAGGGCTGCGTGGGCTGCCACACGGTGGGCGGCGGCCGGCTGACCGGCCCCGATCTCGACGGCATCGCCGAGCGGCGTGAATTCGGCTGGGTGATGGCCATGGTCCAGCGCCCCGACTCGATGCTGCAGAACGACGAGGTGGCGAAGGAGCTCCTCGCGGAGTACATGACGCCGATGGTGAACATGGGCGTCACGCAGGAAGAGGCCCTGGCGATCTACGAGTATCTGCGCCAGTAGCTGACAACCGCCGCTCGACAGTCAGACGCTCGGTGGTTCTCTCTGTGGGTGGCGCACGTCACCCACCGGTGGAGAACCGCCGAGCGTCTGGGCGTTCCTCAGCCACAGGGCATCGGTGTGGCGCCGCCCTCCAGAGTCCCTCCATCCAGCACATCCGCGACCGTGGTCTCGGTGAAGAACCTCTGCACTTGATCCGCGCACTCCTTCCAGCGGTGGTGCACCGGACAGGGATCGCTCTCGGAGCACTCCGGCCGCCCCAGCAGGCAACGGCGGCGCTCGCCGATCTGGTCGAACAGGCTCACGATCTGGAGCAGCGTCAGGTCGCCCGGCTCCACCGCCAGCTGGAATCCGCCGTTCTTGCCCCGCGTCGACTTGAGGATGCCGGCCCGAACCAGGTCGTGCAGGACCTTCCCCAGGTAGTTGCGGGGCACGTTTACGGAGGCGGCCAGGTCGCTGGCCCGGACGGGAGCGTGATTCGGCTGCCGGGCGAGGCAGACCACGGCGCTCAGGGCGTACTCAGCGGTTCCCGATAGCATCTGTGAGACTCCGGGGGGCGGGGGTTGCAGCCCCCTGTCTGGGGATTATATTCACGACATTCTCATGATAATATCGTATTATCGTCGAGACAAGCGATCACTTTACACGTTCCAGGGGGGATTCGACACATGCGTTCCAAACGCTATCTCTGGGCCCTGACGTTCACCGCCGTCGTGGCGGTGGCAGCGGTCGTGGGGCTCGGATCCTGCGCCGGCCCCGGTGGCAGCTCCGATGTGGGTGCGATCGCGCGCGCGCGCGGTCTGACCGAGGCTGATGTCGTCGCCGCCGTCAAGACCTACCAGCCGACGGGGAAGTTCGACGAGTACATCATGTTCGGCTCGGGCGGCCACTCCGGGCAGGTAGTCGTGATCGGCGTCCCGTCGATGCGGTTGCTCAAGGTCATCGCAGTCTTCACGCCGGAGCCGTGGCAGGGCTACGGGTACGGCTCGGTGGACCACCAGGAGATGCTGGCGGGCGCCGGCATGGCCGGGCACGACCTCTCCTGGGGTGACAGCCACCACCCGGCGCTGTCAGAGACCGACGGCGACTACGACGGCGAGTTCCTGTTCATCAACGACAAGGCCAACCCGCGCATCGCCCTGATCGACCTGCGTGACTTCGAGACCAAGCAGATCGTCACGAACGAGAACATGGGCACCAACCACGGCGGCGCCTTCGTCACCCCCAATACCGAGTACGTGATCGAGGCTGCGCAGTACTCGATACCGCTGTGGACGGACTACGCCGACGAGAGCCGCTACCAGGAGGACTACCGCGGTCTCGTGACCCTGTGGAAGTTCGACCGCGAAGCCGGCCGGATCGACGAGGGCCGGAGCTTCTCGATCGAGCTCCCGCCGTACTGGCATGACCTCTCCGACGCGGGCAAGGGCCCGTCGTTCGGCTGGGTGTTCCTCAACTCGTTCAACACCGAGATGGCCACCGGCGGAGTGGAGGACGGCAATCCGCCGTTCGAGAGCGGGGCGTCCCAGAACGACATGGACTACATGCACATCATCAACTGGGAGAAGGCAGCCGAGGTCGCTGCGCAGCGCGGCATGACCCGCACTCGCAACGGCCGCCGGATCATCCCCATCGAGGTCGCGATCGAGCAGGGGCTTCTCTACCTCGTGCCCGAGCCCAAGAGCCCGCACGGAGCCGACGTCACCCCCGACGGCCGGTTCGTCGTGGTGTCGGGCAAACTGGATCCGACCGTCACCATCTACTCATGGGAGAAGATGAAGCAGGCGATCGACGCCGGCTCGTTCACCGGCCACGATTCCTACGGCGTGCCGATCCTCGATTTTGCCTCGGTCATCGAGGGCCAGCTCGAGGTGGGACTGGGCCCGTTGCACACCCAGTTCGACGACAAGGGCTGCGCCTACACCTCGATCTTCCTCGATACCAAGGTCACCAAATGGTGCCTCGACCCGCTGGAGGTCGTGGACGACATCAGCGTGCACTACAACGTGGGCCACCTGGCGACGGCCGAGGGCGACACCAAGTCGCCGGACGGCAAGTATCTGGTGGCGATGAACAAGTGGTCGCTGGACCGATTCAACGAGGTCGGACCGCTACTGCCCCAGAACTTCCAGCTCATCGACATCGAGGGCGATGAGATGCAGCTGCTCTACGACATGCCGATCGGCATCGGGGAGCCGCACTACGCCCAGATCATCAAGGCCGACAAGCTCGAGGCGTTCCGGGTGTATCCCGAGGTCGGCTGGAGCCCGGCTACGATGTCTCTGTCGAGCGACGCCGTGCTGGCCGGACAGGAGGGCGTTTCGCGGAGGGGCAACACGGTCACCGTGCGGATGACGGCGATCCGCAGCCACTTCAACCCGGAGTACATCAGGGTGCGCGAAGGTGACCGCGTGATCATCCACATCACGAACATCGAGCAGGCGTTCGATGCCACGCACGGCTTCGGCATCTCGAAGTACAACATCAACCTGAGCATCGAGCCCGGTGAGGCGCAGACCGTCGAGTTCGTGGCGGACAAGGCGGGAGTCTTCCCGTTCTACTGCACCGAGTTCTGCTCCGCTCTCCACCTGGAGATGATGGGCTACCTGCTCGTAGAGCCTCGCGGGTAGTTTCCTACCCATGGGCATTCCCCTCCCTCCGCGGTTCCGAGCGGGCGGAGGGGATGCCCCGAGGCATCCTCACAACCGCTAGCCCTTCGAGATTCTCATGGATAGAGTAACGGCGTTCTTCCAGGGTGGCCTGTCCCGCAGGAGCCGTGTCCTCATGGTCGTCACCGCGCTGGCCCTGGTGCCATGCATCTTCCTGCCGACGTGGACGATCGGGCTCAAGGCCCCGCAGTATCCCGACGGGCTCGCGCTCAAGATCTACCCGAACACGGTGGCCGGGGACGTAGGCGAGGTGAACCTCCTCAACCACTACATCGGGATGCACGCGATCGAAGCCGACGAGTTCCCCGAGTTCCGCTTCATCCCGTTCTTCATCCTGCGGTTCCTGATGTTCGCCATGCTCACTGCACTGGTCGGCCGCATGGCAATCGCCGCCATCGGATGGATCGACTTCGTGGTGTTCGGCGCCGTGATGCTCTACTCGTTGCAGCACTGGTTATATCAATACGGCCACGACCTTGCTCCCGAGGCGCCGCTTAACATCGCCCCGTTCACGCCCCACTTCATCGGCGTGACTCACGTGGGGCAGTTCACCGTGTCCAGCTGGCCGGCTCTGGGCGCGATCATCATGGGCGTGGTGGGAGCGATGGGTCCGATCATCGTGTTTCTCGAGTGGCGCCGCTTGAAAGGGACCCCGGCGGAGTGATTCTCAGCGCCGCGCTGCTCCTCGCCCTCCAGACGACTCAGCTCGTCGTCGGACCGGACGGCTCCCACCGCTCCATCAGTGACGCGCTCGCGGCCGCCGGGCCCGGTGACACCATCCGCGTGACCGCCGGTGTGTACCACGAGCACCCGGTCATCGACAAGCCGGTCGCGCTGCTCGGCGAGCCGGGCGCGGTTCTGGACGGAGACGGGCGCGGCATCGTGCTCTTCGTGAACGCTCCCGCGGTGGTCATCCGGGGGTTCACGATCCGTGGCTCGGGCGCCGACCAGTCACGCGAAGGTGCAGGGATCCTCGCAACCGAGGCGCCGGGGATCGTCGTAGAGGACTGTCGCTTCGAGGACGTCCTGTTCGGCATCTACCTCAAGCAGAGCCACGACGCCGTCATCCGCGGCAACACGATCGAAGGCAAGAACCTGGCAATGCCGCTCCGGGGCGACGGCATACGCCTGTGGTACAGCCACAACGGCCTCCTGATCGGCAACGAGCTCAGCCGCGTGCGCGACCTCGTGATCTGGTTTTCGGACGGCACCGAGGTGCTGGACAACCGGGTGAGCGACTCGCGCTACGGCGTGCACTACATGTACAGCGACCACAACCGGTTCGAGGGGAACGAGTTCCGCGCGAACCACGTGGGCGCATTCATCATGTACTCCAACGACATCGTGTTCGAGAACAATCTGTTCGCCGAGGCGAGAGGCACGACGGGCCGTGGCCTGGGATTCAAGGACGCCGACCGAATCACGGTGATCGGCAACGTGCTCGTCAAGAACGCAATTGGCATCTCGATCGACAACTCGCCCTCCAGCGAGAACGTGGAGAACGTGTTCCGCGACAACGTCATTGCGTACAACGACATCGGCGTGTGGATGCTGCCGTCGGTCCACTCGAACCGGTTCGAGGGCAACCAGCTGGTGGACAACGTGGTGCCCGTGGGCGTCTCGGGCGGCGGAACGGCGATGAGGAACCACTGGAGCGGCAACTACTGGTCCGAGTACGCCGGCTTCGACGCGGATCGGGACGGGAGCGGCGACACTCCGTTCGTCTTCGAGCGCCTGAGCGACGACTTGATGGCCAAGCACCGGGCACTGCAGGTGTTCAACCTCAGCCTCGGCGTGACGGCGCTCAACACTCTGAGCCGCGTCTTCCCGCTGCTGGTTCCAGAGCCGATCGTGATCGACTCGGCGCCGAGGATCGAGAGGACAACCGTCGGGAAACGGGAAACGGGAAACGGGCAACGTGGTACGGCGGCCGGCTTCCTCGCGGTGGGGCTGCTCGCGCTCGTCACCGTGCCGTGGCTGCGCAGGCCGCGGAGGAGGCGCGCATGATCCGGGCGAGCGGGCTCGGCAAGCGCTACGGCCGGCACGTCATACTGGACGGGTTGGACCTGGTCGTCGAGCGCGGCGAGCGCGTCGCCCTGCTAGGCCTCAACGGAGCGGGCAAGACCACGTTCATGCGCTGCCTCCTGGGGCTGTTGCCGTTCGACGGCAAGCTCGAGATCGCGGGGCTCGACGTGCGCGCGCATGGCCGGGAGGCTCGCGGCCAGCTGGGTTACGTGCCGCAGCGTGCGCCGCACTTCGACGGTACGCTCATCGAGGTGGTGGACTTCTTCACACGCCTGCGCGAAGTGGACCTCGGCGCTGTCCAGCGACGGCTCGCGGCCCTGGGCCTCTCGCTCGACGTGCACGGTGAGAAGCCCGTGCGCGCCCTGTCCGGCGGCATGCTCCAGAAGCTGCTGCTGGCGCTCGCCCTCGGCGCCGAGGTGCCGCTGCTGCTGCTGGACGAGCCAACCGCCAACCTCGACCACCAGGCCCGGCGCGAGTTCCTGCGCGCGCTCGAGGAAGTGGACGGAGAGACCACTATTCTGCTCGCGTCACACCGCTTCGCCGACGTGGAGGCCGTGGCCGACCGGATTCTGGTGCTGCACGGCGGGCGCATCGCTTTCGACGGCCAGGTGAAGGAGCTGCGCGAGCGGGTGGAGGACGCGGTCACTCTGTGGCTCAAGGTGCCGCCCTCGCTCAGAGATCGGGCGCAGCGGCAGCTCGAAGCCGACGCCCGGCTCTCCACGGTGCGCGCGAACGGCGCCGCGCTGGGCGTGCGCGTGGAACACGCAGCGCGCGCCGACGTGCTGGTGGCGCTGAGGGACGCGGGAATCCCGGTGGAGGACTTCTGGACCGAGACGCCGTCGCTCAACCAGCTGCTCGAGGGAGTGCTCGGGCTCGAGCCGGAGAGCTCGTCGTGATAGCGCGCGCGGCCCTGTTCGTGCAGCGCGAGCTCGCGGGCTCGCTGCGGGCGCGCTGGTTCCTGGCCTACTCGGCCGTCTCCCTGCTTGGCGGCCTGCCGTTCGCCGTGTT
>JAUVTI010000100.1 GCA_030601605.1 Gemmatimonadales bacterium | reverse complement strand
CGCGGGGGCGCTGGACCAGCTCGGCAACAACCGGGCCCAGTTGACCGCAGCCCTGGATCACGCTCTGCACGAGGCGCAGCTGAGACAGGCGGATCGTGCCTCGGGACAGGTCTCCCTGTTCGGCGACGCCAAGGCGGCGGCCGCCGCCCAGCCGCCCCCGCTTCCCGATGTGCCGGCCTGGAGCGAGGCCGAGCGACTTGCGAAAGAGAAGGAAGTCGTTGGATTCTTCATCTCGGGACATCCCCTGGAGCGGTTCCGGGAGGAGGTCCAGCTGTTCGGCGCTCGCACCACGGCCACGCTGGGAGCGTGGAGCGAGCATCAGGTGACGGCCGCCGTGGTCGTGACGCTCGTCAAGCGCCGCATCAGCAAGAAGACCGGCTCCGAGTACGCACGGCTCACGCTCGAGGACTTTCACGGCACCGCCGAGGCGATAGTGTTCCCCAACGCCTGGAGCCGCCTGTCCGAGCTGATCGTGCCGGACGCGGCACTCCTCCTGACCGGGGGCTACAGCGCGCGGGACCGCGGCGAGGACCGCGCGCCGTTCATAGTGGAGAGCGCGCAGTCGCTGACGGACCTGAGGGAATCCGGCGCCATGGGAGTTGCGCTGGAGTGGAGTGCGGGAGGTGGCCCGGACTCCCAGGCGGCGCGGGCGCTCAAGGCGCTGTGCACGGCCCATCCCGGACCGGCGCCCGTGTTCGTGGAGTGGAGCGACGGCAACGGGGTCACGGCCCACCTGAGGGCGCGCCGGACCCAGGTGGCACTGGATGACGATTTCCTGAACGCCCTGCGCGAGCTCGTCGGGAGCGAGCGGGTGCGTCTGGTCAAAGCACGGTAGGAGAGAGCGTGGCGAGAGCTTTCAGTCTCGACTTCGAAAAACCGATCATGGAGCTCGAGCGACAGATCGAGCAACTCAAGCGGCTCGCCGACGAGCGCGAGCTCGACGTGCAGGGTGAGATCGAACCGCTCGAGCGCAAGCTCGCCGAGCTGAGGCGGGAAATCTACAAGAACCTCACTCCGCTGCAGCGTGTGCAGGTCGCGCGGCACCCCAAGCGGCCCTTCACCACAGACTACATCGAGCGGATCTTCACCGACTTCGTGGAGCTCAGAGGCGACCGGCTGTACCGGGACGACCCCGCGATCGTGGGTGGCTGGGCCCGGCTCAAGGGCCGTCCCATAATGGTGATCGGTCACCAGAAGGGGCGCGACACGAAGGAGAACCTGCGACGCAACTTCGGCATGCCCCATCCCGAGGGCTATCGCAAGGCGTTGCGCCTGATGCACATGGCGGAACGGTTCGGGGCGCCCGTCGTCACGCTCATCGACACGCCCGGCGCCTACCCCGGGCTGGGAGCCGAGGAGCGCGGGCAGGCCGAAGCCATCGCGCACAACCTGGAGGAGATGGCCGCGCTCAGGATCCCGTTCATCGCAGTGGTGATCGGCGAGGGCGGCTCGGGCGGCGCGCTGGCGATCGGCGTAGCCGACCGGCTCCTGATGCTGGAGAACTCCATCTACTCGGTGATCTCTCCCGAGGGCTGCGCCGCCATCCTGTGGAACGACGCGGGGCAGAAGGAGCGCGCCGCCGAGGCGCTCAAACTCACGGCCCGGGACCTCAACGATCTCGGGGTGATCGACCAGATCATCCCCGAGCCGCCGGGTGGTGCGCACACCGATCCCGACGGGGCGGCCGCAGCCCTGGGCGCCGCTCTCGAGACTCATCTCGCGGACCTCGCCGCTCTCCAACCCGACGACCGCATCCAGCAGCGAGCCGACAAGTACCGCAAAATCGGTCAGTTCACCGAGGGATAGGTTGCCCGAGCTGATCGAGGTCCGGTTCAAGGGTAACCGGCGGGCGTTCTTCACCTGGGAGAACGAGGCGTCGCTCGCCATGGGCGCGCCCGTGGTCGTCGCGGTCGAGCGGGGCGAGGACTTCGGACACGTCTCCGCCGTCGGCGACATCGCCGCACGCAAGTGCGGCGTGGGCTGCGACGGATGCCCGGCCGGCGAGCCGACGGAGCCCACGGGCAGGGTGCTGCGCGCGGCGTCCACCGAGGACGCGCACCTCGGTGATCAGCTGCGCAAGGCCGAGGCCGACGTGCGCCGCAAGGTCATGGAGCGGGTGAAGGCGCACGAGCTCGGCATGAAGGTCTCCGACGCCGAGTGGCAATGGGACCGCAAGAAGCTCACGGTCTACTTCACCGCCGAGAAGCGCGTGGACTTCCGCGCACTCGTGCGCGACCTGGCCAGCCTGTTCCGCACCCGGATCGAGCTCAGGCAGATCGGCGCTCGTGACGAGTCCAAACGGCTGGACGGGGTGGGACGCTGCGGCCGCCAGTACTGCTGCTCCTCGTGGCTACCTGAGCTGAGACCGGTGAGCCTCTCCCTGGCCAAGGACCAGCGGCTCTCGCTCAACCCTTCGCAGATATCGGGCGGGTGCGGGCGGCTGCTGTGCTGCCTGCGCTACGAGCACGAGTTCTACGTGGCTTCCCGCAAGCGGTTCCCCAAGCTGGGGCGTGTATTGCGGACTTCGCAGGGCTCCGAGATGGTGGACGCGTTGGATATCTTCCGGGATCGCGTAATGCTCAAGGCCGAGGACGGATCGGTGCGCACCGT
Source organism: Gemmatimonadales bacterium (assembly GCA_030601605.1). Taxonomy (GTDB): domain Bacteria; phylum Gemmatimonadota; class Gemmatimonadetes; order Gemmatimonadales; family GWC2-71-9; genus WVYX01. The sequence goes on along the minus strand of JAUVTI010000100.1, from coordinate 4,620 downwards.
GACGCTGCCCGAGCTCAAGAGCGAGGTGGCGAGCCCGGACGGCCCACCGGTGGCTGCGAAGCCGGAGCCGAAGCCTCCCGAGCCGCGGGCCCAGGAGAGCGACGCAAAGGTGACCACCCAGGAGGCCGTGGAAGCGGTCACGCCGCGCAAGCGACGCCGCCGGCGCCGCGGCAAGCGGGGCCGCCAGCGCGGCAGGCAGCGCGACACCGATGACCGGCCCGAGGGCGGGGACGAAAAAAGTGGCAAGTAAGTACTTCATCACCACCGCAATCGACTACTCGAACGGCGAGCCCCACCTGGGGCACGCCTACGAGAAGATCGGCGCCGACTGTGTGGCCCGGTACCGGAGGCTGCGCGGCGATGATGTCTACTTCTCGATCGGGATGGACGAGCACGGGCAGAAGGTGGCCCAGGCCGCCGACGAGGCGGGACAGGATCCGCAGGCGTGGGTGGACAGGATTGCCGCGGCGTTCGAGGCGGCGTGGGAAGAGCTCGCCATCAGTCACGACGTCTTCATACGCACCACCGAGCCCCGGCACGAACGGGCCGTGAAGGAACTGTTCCACCGCATCCAGCAGGGGGGGTACATCTCGGAGGGTGTGTACTCTGGCTACTACTGCGTGGGCTGTGAGGCATTCAAGGTGGAGAAGGACCTCGTGGACGGCAAGTGCCCTACGCACCCCACCCGCGAGATCAAGTGGGTCGAGGAGCCCAACTACTTCTTCGAGGTCGGCAGGTTCAGACAGAAGCTGCTCGACCTGTACCGGACCCAGCCCGATTTCATCCAGCCCAAACCGAAGTACAACGAGATCTACAACGTCGTCGACGAGTGGACCGAGGACCAGAAGATCTCGGTGAGCCGCTCCCGGGTCCCATGGGGCATTCCGTGGCCCGACGACGATACCCACGTGGTGTACGTGTGGTTCGAGGCGCTGATCAACTACCTCTCGGTCACAGGCTTCCCCGACGCGGGCTACGAAACGACCTGGCCCGCCGATGTGCACGTGATCGGGCCCGACATCGTGCGGTTCCACGCGGCCATGTGGCCGGCCATGCTGATGGCCGCCGATCTCGAGGTCCCGAGACGGGTCTGGAGCCACGGCTGGGTGAACACCGGTGGGGCCAGGTTCTCCAAGTCTGCGGGGGTGGCCGTCACTCTGCGCAACCTGATCGATCGCCACGGTGTGGACGCGCTTCGCTACTTCGTGCTGCGGGAGATCCCGTGGAACGCGGACGGCAACTTCACGTGGGAGCGCTTCGACACGCGCTACACGTCGGAGTTGGCGGATGGCTACGGCAACCTGGTGAGCCGGGTGGTCGCGATGATAACCCGGTACCTGGGCGGGACGGTGCCTCAGGGTGCCGGCCCGACGCCGCTGGACACGTTCGGTGACGAGTGCATCGCGGGCTACCGCGAGGCTATGGACGCCCACCTGCTGCATGTGGGTGCCGAGCACGCGTGGCGCCTGGTGGACCGCGCCAACGGGTTCATCGAGGAGCGGGCTCCCTGGAGCCTGGCCAAACAGGGCCAGAGCGCCGAGCTGGAGGAGACGCTGGGCGCCCTGGCACGCTGCATAGCGCGCGTCACGCTGATGGCGGCCCCCTTCATGCCGGCCAAGACCCAGGAGGTCTGGGCGGCCCTGGGGCTCCCCGGCCGGGTGGAGACGGCAGGGTGGGAGGAACTGGAGCGCCCGCCCACAGGAGGGCGCCAGGTCGAGAAGCTCCCTCCCCTATTTCCGAAGGAGCCGAAGGGCCCTGCAAGTTAGGGAAACACAACACGTTACGAGAGCAGGCTGGGCAGTTGACACGAACTGTACCAGGACCCAAATTTGGCGGCGCGCCCTGTGATGTTGGGCACGGACTTAGCCCGGCACACGGAAGAGATTGCCGTAGAACAGTTCGTCCTGTGAGGGCTTGGGCAAATGGCTGATCGTCAATGGACGGTTGTGTTGGTGCCACATGGATCGGGCGGGTCCCGATCCCTGGTGGTATCACTGCGGACATTCAGGATTCTGGCGACCGTGTTGGCGGTCGTGGCCGTGTCGGCGGTTGCCTTCGGCTACGCCACCATCACCCGCGCCATCGACCTCTCCAGCCTGGACCGACTGGAGCGCCGCAACCACCTCCTCGCCCAGGAGCTGGACCAGGCCCAGATCTTCATCAGCAGCATCGGGGACACCATTACCGCGATCGCGCGGCGCGACGAGCTGGTTCGCCTGCTGGCGGGGCTCGAGCCCACCGACCCGTCCGTGCAGATGGCCGGTATCGGTGGTCCGGTCGGCCCGTGGACCGAACGCGAGCAGATCCTCTCCGAGGGACCCACCGGGATGCAGGCGCTCGCCGTGCGGGCCGACCTGGACAACCTGATCCGGCGCGCCAACCTGCTTTCGGGCTCCTACAGCGAGGCGATCTCGAGCCTCGAGACGCACCGGGATCGCACGCAGCGCCGGCCGTCCATTGTGCCCACCGAGGGTTGGCTCACCAGCACTTTCTCCAGCTCCCGCCTCCATCCGATCTTCCACGAGGCCCGTCCCCATGAGGGTATCGACGTGTCGGCACCGGCAGGCACTCCGATCCTGGCCCCTGCGGATGGGCGGGTTGTGGACGTGAGGACCAAGACTGGCTACGGCAAGACGGTCACCATCGACCACGGCTACGGCGTGGTGACTTTCTACGCTCACTGCTCCAAGGTGCTGGTCAGAGTGGGCCAGCGCGTGAACCGCAGCGACAAGATCGCGGAAGTGGGGAGCACCGGCATCGCGACAGGTCCGCACCTTCACTACGAGGTGATCGTGAACGGCCGCGCGGTGGACCCGAGTACCTACATCCTGCCGGCCAAGATCGTCGACTAGGTTAGCCGTCGAGCCCGCATGACGATGATTCCAGCGGCGCCCCGCTCAGCGGGCGCGCCGCTCGTTTTTTGGCTCATCGCTGGCCTCCTGGCCACCGGCTGCGGCGGGGGCGCATCTCCCGTGCTCGTGCGCGCCAGCATGGAACACGGCGAGCCCATCGCCGGTCTCGAGATCACCGCCCTGCCCTTCGATGCCGAGGCTATCCTCGACTCCCTCGCCGCGGACTCCCCCATCCCCAAGCCCAGGTTCCCCCGGCTCGAGAAGGAGTTGGCCGCATATCTCAGCCCCGAGGACGACCGCCTGGCGGAGGCCAGCAGACCGTGGCTGGCGCTGCACGACAGCGTCTCCCGCCTGGCCGACTCGCTGAACGGGATGGACCGCCGGGGAGCGACATACGCCCGGATGTACGCCCGTTTCAGGCGGCTGTACGCCAGGCTGCAACAGCGGGCGACAGAGCGCGACCGGGCCCTGGAGGAGCTGCGGGGAGAGGACGTCACGCTCGCCAGGCGGGCCCAGGCCGCGTCCGAGTCGGTGCGGGTATGGGAGCGGGACGCCTACAGCTCCTACCCGGACGTGGCCGCTGAGGCGCTGGATCGCCGGGGGCAGGACGCCGTGCGGGCGACCGCGGACGAGGATGGCGTCGTCCACATCGAGCTCCCGCCCGGCGACTGGTGGATCGTGGCGCGCTGGCCCGACCAGGAAAACCCGTTCCAGGAGTACTATTGGAACGTGCCGCTCACCGTCGGCTGGCTGCCGGTCGGTGTACCGCTCTCCGAGCGGAACACCGTGCGGCGCTGGCGACATTAGCTAGAGAACCCGGAGGCGAGGCGACGTGCATCAGAGGAAGCTGATCGGTTGGGCAGCGGCAGCGATTGCGGCCGCGTTACTCGTGGGTGCGTGGTCGCTGAGCGACAGGGCTCCCTCCGATGGCGCTCCGCCGCCGGTCTCGCCTCGAACCAGTGCGCCGGCCTCCGCACAACAGCAGCAGACCGGGATGCTCCCCGAGCGCACCAAGGGCAGCCCGGACGCCCCGCTCACAGTGTTCGAGATCAGCGACTTCCAGTGTCCCTACTGCCGCGTGTTCTGGGAGGAGACCCTGCCCGCGATGGAGCGCGAGTACATCGACTCTGGAAAGCTGAAGCTCGTGTTCCTGAACCTGCCTCTGACCCAGATCCACCCCAACGCCGCGGCGGCCCACGAGTTCGCGATGTGTGCCGCCGTACAGGACCGCTTCTGGCCGGCGCACGATCTGCTTTACCGGTACCAGGATCAGTGGGCGCGACTCCCCGACCCCGGCCCCTATTTCATGGAGCTCGCGGACTCGGCCGGTCTCGCCGCGGGCGAGTTGCGTGACTGCTTCAACACGGGAGCGGTGCGCGGGATCGTCCAGCAGGAAGCCGAGATGAACTTCCGCGCGGGCGTCAGCAGCACGCCCTCGTTCGTCGTGGAGGGGATTCTCATTCCGGGCTTGGCGCCCATCGAGGCGTGGAGGCCGCTGCTGGACTCGCTGTATGCGGCCAAGACTCAGGGGCAGTAACGAACGGCGGCTCCGGGTTCCTGCGGCTCGACCAGCCACTCCCCTCCACGAACTGCAGTACGCGCGCGTCGGTCTCCACTCGGCACCGAGTACCGCTTGCGCCGCGTACTGACGTTCGCTCCGGGGAGCGTCTGTGCCTCGCCGCTACCGTCGCCCCCGGGCGTACACTTCCCCTTTCCCCCCTCCCCCCTCCCCGTCGTACGCTTCCCCCTTCCCGGTCTTTCCGCGGCC
>JAUVTI010000253.1 GCA_030601605.1 Gemmatimonadales bacterium | reverse complement strand
GAAGCCCGGGATCTGCTCGTAGCCGATCTCCGCGCCGAGTTCGATGCCCAGCGCCAGGCCACCGAGCCCCGTACCCAGGATGAGGGCCACGTCCGGCTCGAACGCGGTGGTCGCCCTGATGACCGCTACCGCGCGGTCGGTTTCTTCGCGCAGCGAGGACATCACTCGGCCCCCGGCGCGCTGCCGTCCTTCTCGTGCTCGGCCAGGGCGTCCACCTCGGCCAACTGCCGCTCCAGCAGGAGCCGGAACGCCACCAGATAGCTCGAGAAGTGCCGCTGGGCCTCCTCGATGTCACGCCGCACGTCCGCCTCCGCGGCGCGGGCCTCAGCCAGGATCTCCTCGGCCTTGCTGCTCGCCTCGCGCACCGTGAGCTCCGAGTCGCGCTTGGCGGCCTCCTCCGTTTCCGCCTTCACCTGTTGGGCCATCACGACCGCGTCGTTCAGCGCCTTCTCCCGCTCGCGATATGACTTGAGCTGCTCGCGCAGGTTCTGGAGCCGCTCGTCCAGCGTGGCGCGCTCGCGCAGCAATCGCTCCAGCTCCTCAGCGACGCGCGCGCGGAAGTCCTCCACGCCCGCGGTATCGTACCCGAACGCCCCGCGCCGGAACTCCTGCGCGCGTATGTCGGCCGGTGTGAGCCGGAATACTTCGTCGTTCATTTCGGCCGCTCTCCAAACAGGACGGTGCCCAGGCGCAGTAGGGTGGCTCCCTCGGCCACCGCCGCCTGATAATCTCCCGACATGCCCATCGACAGCTCCGGGAGCTCGATCCCCCGGTCATCGAGCCTGTCCCGCACGCCACGCAGGCCGGCGAACACGCGGCGTTGCACAGCCTCGTCGTCAGTGAACGGAGCCATCGTCATGAGCCCTCTCAACTCCAGATTCGGCAGCGCCAGCACGTGTTGGGCCAACGCTTCCGCGTCCTCCGGCCGGCACCCGCTCTTCTGCTCCTCGCCTCCCGTATTCACCTGGAGCAGCACCGGGAGGGCCTGGCCCGAACCCTGCGTTGCCACCGCCTTGGCCAGCGCGTCGGCCACCCGGCCCGAGTCCACAGAATGGACCATGGCGAAGCGACCGGGCACGAACCGCGCCTTGTTGGTCTGCAGGTGCCCGATCAGATGCCAGCGCACCGGCAGCTCGGCGAGCTGCTCGATCTTGGCAACGCCCGCCTGCACGCGGTTCTCACCCAGGTCGTCGAGGCCGGCGCTGTGGGCGGCCAGCGCAGCCTCGGGCGGGTGGCCCTTGGTCACGGCGATGATGCCGACCTCCACGCTCACACCCTCCCCGGCCTGGACCCGGGCAATCTCCTCCCGCACCCGCGCGAGATTCTCGGGGAGGGCGTCGAAGCTCATAACCTGTAAAGTTAGCCGAGCTTGCGCGCTGTGAGAAGCGGGCGGGCTACTGCTCGGGCAGCGTGACCGGAGTGTCCGCCAGTTCCGGAGCCGGCGGCGGCTGGAAGAAGTCCGTTCCCGCCTGCAGCATCTGCGAGAGCTCCGGGATCGGCTGCAGATGGAGCGCCCGCCTCAGGTTGCGCTCACTGCGCTCGCGGTCGCCCAGAACCTCGTAGGCCTGCGCCAACGAGTAGAAGGCGTAGCTCAGGTTGACCGCTATGTTACGGCTCGTCGGGCTGAGATCGAGTGTATCCGCCTCGAACAGCCGGGAGTAGCGGTATATGTGCCACGCCAGCGAGTCGGTCGCAGGCACGTCGAGCGGCACGCCGAACAGGCTCCTGACGAGGCGGGTCGTGTCGGGCGGCCCCTTGACGTTCACCCGAAGGACCAGTCCCTCCTGGGTCAACGCGTTGCCCATCAGACCCCAGTTGTCACTCCCGGACGTCAGCGAGTAGTAGATCGGCCGGT
>JAUVTI010000169.1 GCA_030601605.1 Gemmatimonadales bacterium | reverse complement strand
CAGCCCGACCAGCATCTTCTCGTTGAAGAGCCGCTGAATCACCGCGCCCGCCGCACCGAACGCCCACTCGTTGCCCCCCACCTTCTCGCTGCCTGGGAACACGACGTCGGGCCCGAGGCCGGCGCGACCGGTCGACCACTGGAACGGGACGATGAGCGCGAACAGGTCCGTGGGAGATATCCCCCACTCGCCGTCCTTGTTCTCGGCTACACGCATGGTGAGGCGCGGGAGAAGGATCACCTTGCCCAAGGAAATCGGCGCAACCATGCGGAACTGGAAGAAGCCCTTGTTGCCCTCGGGGCGGACGAGGCCGATGGCGAGCGTGTCCTGCCGATACTCTGGCATTGCCTGGTAGGCGAACTGAAAAGTCCACTGCGCCGCGGTGTTGTCCAGCGCTATGGCCTCGCGGCTCTGCTCCTGAGCCGCGAGCGGTGCCGCGACAAGCGAGAGCGCCAGCAGAGTCAATTTCAGATTCGGACGAGTCAGGTTCATCGAAGGTGCCTCGTGGTTTCGGTAGCCATGTTATGCCGCAGCGGCCAAGTCCTCTTAGCTGATGATTGACAGCAAGCGCTAGGGCGTGATGACTCTGACCCCGTTCGGAACCTCGAACGACAACTCTGAATCAGGGATCCGCACGTTGACTCCGATTCCCGACAGCACGAGCGTGCGCTTCTGTCCCGACACTTCCGTCACCGCAATTCTGCGCAGCAACCCGTCGCGCCGTCCAACCGCGATCTCCGCCTCGCTGAACGGAAGCCCGTCACGTCTGGGAGTGAGGTGCAGCACGTCGGTGAGCTCGCCCTTCACGAGCGCCTCGCCCACGTAGGTGGCTACGTAGCGCTCCAGCGGGCGGTCCACGAACTGCGCCATGAGCTGCGGTGAGGAGGGACCCGACTGGGGGATAGGTTGCCTGATCACCTGGTCGGGCACGCTGCTCGGGGCGAAGGCCCAGAGCCACTCGCCGTCGGCAACGACCCGTTCTCCGTCGGGATCGGTCCAGCGCATCGCGAAGCGCCCGGGAGGCGCGATGAACAGCACGCCTCTCGTCGTCTCGGGCCCACCCAGCATCGGGTTCACCAGAGTCTGCTCGAAGTCGGCCGTGAACGTGGTGAGGCTGCGGTAGGCTCGCTCGGCGCGCTCGAGCGTCGTAGCGGCATCTTGCGCCGGCAGCGAGGGTGCCGCCAAGGAGAACAGAAGGAAGGAGAGTAGTAGCGCTCTCACGCACTCACCGCGGGCAGTGGCTCTGCCACGCCGCGCCCGATGGCGTCGGTGATCGCCCTTATCTCCCGCATCAGCTGCTCGAACTGCTCCGCGTCGAGACTCTGCATCCCGTCCGAGAGCGCTTCCTCGGGCTTGGGGTGCACCTCCACCATCACACCGTCGGCGCCGGCGGCCGCTGCGGCGCGCGCCATGGGGATCACCAACTCGCGCTGTCCCGTGGCGTGACTCGGGTCGGCCACGATCGGCAGGTGCGACAAACTGCGCACCAGCGGAATCGCCGTTATGTCGAACACGTTGCGCGTGGCGCTGTCGAAGCCACGCACGCCGCGCTCGCACAGGATCACGTCGTGGTTGCCCTCGGCCAGCAGGTACTCGGCCGAGAGTAGCAGCTCGGTGATCGTGGCGGCGATGCCGCGCTTCAGCAGCACCGGCTTGCCCGAGCGCCCGGCGCGCCTGAGCAGCGAGAAGTTCTGCATGTTGCGCGCGCCGATCTGGATCACGTCGGCGTACTCGGCAACGAGGTCCACCCCGTCGGGGTCCATCGCTTCCGTTACCACCAGCAGGCCCGTCTCATCGCGGGCCTTGGCCAGCAACTTGAGCCCCTTCTCACCGAGCCCCTGGAACGAGTACGGCGATGTGCGCGGCTTGAACGCGCCGCCGCGCAGCATCGAGGCGCCGGCGGTGCGCACCGCGTGAGCCGCGGCCACGATCTGCTTCTCGGACTCGACGGAGCAGGGGCCCGCGATGACCACGACGTCGTGGCCCCCGATGGCGATGCCGCCCGGAAGCTGGACGACCGTTTGCTCTTCCTTCCACTCGCGGGAGACCTGCTTGTAGGGCTGTGTGACGTGGATGATCTCTTTGACGCCGGAGAGCGCTGCGAGGCGCGAGGGGTCCACCCGGCCGTCGTTTCCGACCAATCCGATTGCGGTGCGCTGCTGCCCCGGGATGGGGCGGGCATCGTAGCCGAGCTCCCGGATCTTCTCGACGACGCGCTGCACCTCTTCGGCGCTCGCGCCGTGCTTCATCACAACCAGCATGACCAGCTATTCCCCTACTGTGAAACGGTCCCCATCGGTGGCGGCCACGATCTCTCCGTCGAACTCGCTGCGGGCGATGGCCGCCGGATCCGTCTGCCCGAACACCGGATAGAAGTGGGTCAAAACGAGGCGGCGGGCGCCCGCGTCGCGCGCCAGCGCCCCCGCCCGCGAAGGCGTTAAATGTAGCTCTATGGCGCGCTCATCGGGTAACGAGCACTCTGCCAGGAGCAGGTCGCAACCTGCCGCCCACCTGGCGAGCTCCTCGCTGGGGCCCGTGTCTCCGGTGTACACCAGGCGGAGGCCGCCGGTCCGGACGGCGTAGGCCAGGCTTTCGGTCGTGTGCGGTGTCTTGCAGGCTTCCAGCTCGACGTCTCCCGCCAGCGAGACCGACTCGCCGGGGGAGACCTCCCGGATCTCCAGCGGGAAGCCCGGCTCCAGCACCCAGTCTCCGTAGGCGCCCGCCAGCAGCGTGAGGCGTGTGCGCATGCCGCGCGGCCCGATTAGCGTGAGCGGTGCGGAGCGGGGCGGCTCGATCCCCCACCTGAGGGCGAACAGGTACATACCCAGCTCGCCCCAGTGGTCCTGGTGGAAGTGGGTGATCGCGACGTGCGTCGCTTCCGCCCACGGTATGCCGAACGTGGCTGCGCGGTGCAGCGTTCCGGCCCCGCAGTCGAGCAGCAGCTTGACGGGCGGCGCGTCCACCCAGTGGGCGGCGGCTGTGCGCTCCGGGGTGGGCGCCACAGTACCGCTCCCCAGCACCGTGAGCTCCATCTCAGAAGTCCGGGCCCATGTAGACGATCCGTTTGAAGAAGCTCCCGTCCGGGGCATTGAGCCGCACTACGTAAACTCCCTGCGGCACGGACGACCCGTCGGAGGCGGTTCCATCCCACTCGAGTTCGCGGTCGCAGCTTCCGGGCACACCGTTGGCGGGCCGCCCGTAGCGGCCCGGCGGGAGGATCGTCGGGAACGACTCTCCCGGCACCAGGTTGCGCACGAGGTGGCCCCTCATGTCGAGGATGTCGAGGGTCGTCGCCCCTTCCGTCGCCAGATCGAACCAGATGCAGGTGGTACGGCTCCCGGTCGTGAGGTTCGGGAACGGGTTCGGGAAGTTCTGGAACAGCAGCGTCACCGATGGCACGGAGTCGTCGATGATGATGAACGTGCCCTCACTCCTGGTGACGGCGCTGTCGCCCTCGAGGTGGGAAACCACCTCCCAGCGGTATGGGGTGTTGAACTCGAGATCGCGCGGCGGCCGGTACTCGCTCTCGGTGAGCCCGCTCTGCTCCAGCTCCAGTTGGCCGTTGTCTTCGCGGTAGATCGCGATGTCGTACTCGTACGGACCCGGCGGTGCTACGGCCAGTGGCGACGACCAGTCGAACAGCGGCCGCAGCTCCCTCGTCGTCGTGCCCGCGGGGTCGTTGAGCGTGAGCAGGGTGGCCCACTCCGGCACGATGAACTCGTCGCTCGGAGTCGTGGTGAGGGTGACCGAGTCGACGGACATCACGGTGACGGTGAACACGAACCGCTCGTCGGGGTGCAGTATTTCGGTCCACGTGAATACCGTATCCGGAATGACGGTATCGAGCGCAACGAACGAGAACGTGGTGTCGGTGGCGACCAGGAGTCTGTAGCTGAGCGGCCGCGCCACCGGCGGAACCTCCTGCACGTTCCAGACGAACGTAGGGGTCACGGTTCTGAGCAGCGTGTCCTCGGGGTTGGTGACGACGATGCCGCGCGGGAAATACGCGGCGGCGGCGCCGTCGGGGACCCCCCAACCGCGTGTAGAGTCCGGCGCGGCGCGATTGCTGCCGCTGTGCCGCAGCGCATCGATCAGGTCGATCGGTGCGAGCGTCGGGTGGAGCTGCCGGACCAGCGCGGCGGCTCCGGCGAGGAGTGGGGTCGAGAACGAGGTGCCGTTCACCCGCGAGAAGCCCGAGCCCGAGAGCGGATCCACCACGAACACGTCGACGCCGGCAGCCACGAGGTCGGGCTTGAGGCGTCCGTCCGCCGTCGGGCCGCGCGAGCTGAACGGCGCGATGACACCGAGCGTGTCCACCGCTCCCGCCGAGAGAACCGAGTCGCCGTCCGCCGGCGTGATCATGGTGCGGAAGCCCGGCCCGTTGTTGCCCATGGCGGCGACGACGAGGATGCCCCGCGCCGCGGCCGAGTCGGCCGCCACCGTCGTGACCGCCACGTCGCCGTTCAGGTCCTCGGGTGCGTAGCTGAACCCGTCGTCGAAGTCGAGGTAGCCCACGCTCGAGGAGACCACGTCCACCCCGATCGAGTCGGCCCACTCGAGCGCCGCCACCCAGTTGTCCTCTTCCACTCTCGTCTCCGAGCGGACGTC
>JAUVTI010000084.1 GCA_030601605.1 Gemmatimonadales bacterium | reverse complement strand
CGTTGGGGTTCTCCTCAAGCTGGTGACCGAACCCGTGCGTGTTCCACAGTCCGGCATGTCCGGGCTCTGCCTGATCATCCTGCTGTTTCCGGTGATCGTGCCCAACACCCTGGGCAAGGTCCTGGTCACTTCGTTTGTGGTGGCATCCATGGATCCCCTGGGGATCTACCTCGCCGGGCTGGTGGGCCGCACGGTTCCGCCGCCCATGCAACTGTTCGAGGCGTACTACTGGAACTACGTATGCGTAGCGCTGGCCCGCATCCCCGCGTATACGCTGCGCGGCTTGAGCCGCCAGGTTGGCGAGGCGCGGGCGATGGGGAGCTACCGCCTGGTGAGGCTGCTGGGTGAAGGCGGGATGGGAGAGGTTTGGACGGCCGAGCACCGGCTGCTCGCCCGACCGGCCGCCATCAAGTTGATCAAGCCGGCCGTGCTGGAAGCGAGTCGAAAGCGGGGCGGGCCGGGGCCGCTGGAACGGTTTCGCCGCGAGGCCGAGGCCACGGCTGCGCTGCGCTCACCACATAGCATCGAGCTGTACGACTTCGGAGTGACCGACGACGGCACCTTCTACCTCGTGATGGAGCGGCTCGACGGGTTCGATCTCGACTCGATGGTGGATCGCGTCGGGCCGGTGCCGGCCGAGCGGGCAATCCACTTCCTGCTGCAGGCGTGCGACTCACTGGCGGAGGCGCACGCCAACGGATTGATCCACCGCGACATCAAACCCGCCAACATCTACTCGTGTCGCGTGGGACTCAAGGAGGACCAGGTGAAGCTGCTCGACTTCGGGCTCGTGAAGGCGGTCGGGCCGGTGGAGCCGAGCGACGCCGCGTTGACCGTTGAGGGCATCGCGGTGGGCACCCCGGCGTTCATCGCGCCCGAGATGGCGGAGGCTGCTCCCGGCGTGGACGGTAGGGCCGACATCTACTCGCTGGGATGCGTGGCCTACTGGCTGCTGACGGGCAGGTTGGTGTTCACGGGCAGCCCGATGCAGGTGATGATGGACCACATCCGCAAGCGTCCGGAGCCGCCATCGGGGCGCACCGAGCTCGCCGTACCGCCCGACCTGGAGCGGGTGATCATGCACTGTCTCGAGAAGGACCGTCGCGACCGCCCGCGCACCGTGGGGGATCTCGCCGACGCCCTCACCGCGTGCGAGTCCGCGGGCCTGTGGACCCCCGAGCGGGCCCGGGAGTGGTGGGAGACCAACGCGCCCGTGTCGCTGATCAAGGCGTCGGCCGCCGAGCGTGTGATGGGTGGACCGACTCCGGCCGGAAAGGTCTAGGGCGCCGAGCGCGGCGGCCGCAGCCTCACACCTCCGACCCGCGCCCTCACCTCGGCGTCCGCGTCCTCCCACCGCCTGGCAAACGCATCGTATGCAGCCGCGGAGCCGTCGATATCACCTACGGCCACCAGCGCCTGTCCCAGGGCAACGTACCTGAGCGGCACGAACTCTCGGTCGGTGGCGCCGATTCCGTATCGCAGGTGGCGTATGCCGTCCTCACGGGTCGCGGCCCGGTCCGACAGGGCCATTGCGAGCTGAAACCGAAGCGGCGCGGCGGCATCGGTCACCCGGGGCCTGTATCCGGCGCTCGCCAGCCCCGAGCGCAGCAGCGCGACGCCGACGGCCGTGTCGCCCGCGACGAGGCTTGCCCACCCACGCACGGCCGTGAACAGTCCCCGGTGTGCGGCGCCCTCCTCGGAGGTGTCCCGCGCGGTCGCCGCGACGGCTATGGCGACGGCCGCTTGTGGATCACGCCGCGCCAGTGCGGCGAGCGCGCGCCAGTAGTCGACGTCCTGTTGCTCCCGCAGGCCAAACGGCCGCGCGCTCTCGAGGCTCTCAACCGCACGCGCGGCGGACGCGGTGGGGGCGTACCCCGCCGCCACCGGGAGGATCGCAACTGCACGGCCCAGCGGCGGAGCCGCTTCGAGCAGGGCGTCCGTCAGCGGACTCGCCTCGGCGAGCCGCCCCGCGCCGTTCAACACGCGCGCCTTGGTTGCGGTGAGGCGGCCGCGACGCCGGTCGCTGGGTGCGGTCGCGTCGAGCACCGCGTCGAGCGCGTCCACCAGAGTCTGGGAGGTCCAGTCCGGCGCCAGGCTCGAGGCACCCAGCATGTACTCGAGCATGGCCGCGGCCTCCCGGATCGGATCGTAGCCCGGCCCGAACGCGATGGAGTCGAGGAGCGCCACCGCCGCGTCGGGAGGGCTCCAGAGCAGACGGCGCGCCAGCTCGAAGCGCTCGACCTCTCGTATGCTCGAGCTCTGCTGCAGGGCGCCGAAGTAGCGATCGAATCGTGCGCTGTCCCGCTCGAGCAGGCTCAGCTCGATCGGATTCAGCAGGGCGGGCGCGAAGGTCGAGTTCAGCTCCAGGACGCGGTCGAACGAAGCGAACAGCTCTTCAGGGCCAATGGCCATGAGATAACGGGCGCGGTACTGCACGTCGGCGAACTGATACCAACCCTCGGCGTCGTTGCGGTAACGCGCGACGTACTCCCGCAGCGTGTCCAGCGCCGCGAGACTCCCGGCCTGGAACAGCTGGTTGGCTATGACCAGGGTCCGCTCGCGCGGCGGGAGGCGCTCTGCGAACTCCGCGGCGGCTTCACCCAACCTCACTGCCTGGGGCGAGCCGTGCCCACGCAGCCAACTCACCGTCTGACCCATTCTGAACAGCGCGAGCGCGAAGGTGGGGTCTTCGCGGATCGCGCCGCCGAACGCGGCCAGCGCGGAGTCCCACTGCGAGCGCCTGTAGTACTGCTCGCCCTGCAGGTACGCCCGCGTTGCAGCGAGCGAGCCGGTGGTTATCGCGCTCACACGCAGGTCCGGCAGCGGCTGGCGGGAGCGCCAAACGTCACGCAGCAGCCGCAGGCTGAGGCTGTCCACCAGTGCCAGCACGCTGTCGGCAGGCCCGTCGGCGGTAGCGTGTGCCAACCGCTCACCTCGCACGGTGCGCAGCTCCGCGGTGAGCCGAACCTCGGAGCCCGCCTCGACAATGCTGCCGAGCAGCACCGAGCCGGCGTTGAGTTCTCTGGCTATGGCCAGGGATCCTTCCAGGTCCACACCGTCCTCGTCCGCCCGCTGGCGCCAGCGATGCAGCACCGTGCGTGGATCCACCGTTCTTATGCCGCCGACCGCATCGAGGTTGGTGGATAGCAGATCCACCATTCCCTCTCCCAGAAGCTCCACGTTCTGGCCCGAGGTGGTGAACGGCACGACGGCGATGACCTGCGCGTCGGCCGCCACTACGCTCTCCAGCCTGCCCGGCCGCAGCCACAACACGAGTGCGAGCACCAGCACCACGGCGGCGGCTCCGAGCCACACCTGCAAACGGCCACGGCCGGATCGCCACTCCACCTTGCCCGTTTGGAGCGCCTGAGCGAACTCCGCGCCCGTGCGGAACCGCTTGGCCGGAGACTTGTCCAACGCCTTCGCCACGACGCTGCCCAAGTGAGTTGGCGCGTCGGGCCTTGCCTGCTTGAGTTGGGGCGTCTCGCCCGTGATGATCTGGGCGAAGATGGACTCGAGCGTGGGGCCCTCGTACGGCGGCTTGCCCGCGAGCATCTCGTACAGCACGCACCCGAGGCTGTAGATGTCGGTGCGAGCGTCCACCTCGCCGGTGTCGGCCGCCGCCTGCTCCGGGCTCATGTAGGTCGGCGTTCCGATCGGGGAGCCCTCCGCCGTGATGCGCGGCTCCACCGCGGCGCTCACCGCGCGCGCGATCCCGAAATCCGTGACCACCGCATGGCCGCCGGAGAGCAGGATGTTGGCGGGCTTGACGTCGCGGTGCACGACTCCCTGCTTGTGCGCGTAGTCCAGTGCGCTCGCCACTTCGGACGCGATCTCGACGGCGTCTTCGATGGAGAGCGTCTTCTCGCGCGCGAGCCGGGTGGCCAGGGACTCCCCCTCCACGAACGGCATCACGAAGTACAGCAACCCCTCGGCGGTCCCCGAGTCGTGCAGCGGGAGAATGTGGGGATGCTGCAGCCGGGCCACGATCTGGATCTCGCGCAGGAACCGCTCGGTACCGAGCGTCGCGGCGAGCTCGGGACGGAACACCTTGATCGCTACCGGTCGGTCGTGCTTGAGGTCGCGCGCGAGGTAGACGACCGCCATCCCACCACGCCCGATCTCACGCTCGATGGCGTAACGGTCGGCCAGGACCCGCCGGACGTGCTGGTGAAGGTTGTTCACGTAGGAACCATCCAGTCGTGAGCGACTCGCGCACCTAGGATGATAGACGCGCACAGGCTCCCCGACCAGATGCGTGGGTCGGCGGGGTTGCGTGGTGCGGGAACATCACACGTTTCGCGGCGTTTGACTGAGATGACCCCTCCGACGGCAGCCATGTCCCCGATCGTCCCGCTCATCGTGAGCCTCCTCGGTGTTGGAGCCCTCGTACCGGCCCAAAGGTTGCATTCGGGCGACGCGGCCGGAACGGGGCAGGTGCTCGTGGCGGAGTCCTTCGAGGATGGCTGGAAGGACCGCTGGCAGGAGCGCCGCCTGGCCCGGCGCGCTACGAGGTACCGCGTGGAAGACGACGGAGGGCAGCCGGTGCTCGTTGCGGAGAGCCGGAGCGCCGCCTCCGGCCTGTGGCGGCCGGCGCCGCTCGAGTCTCCCCGTTCGGGCCGTCTGACCTGGCGCTGGAACGTCGAGCGTGTGATCCCCGGGAACGAGCACGAACGAGAGAAGCGGGGCGATGACTTTGCCGCGCGGGTTTTCGTCGTGTTTGGCGGTGAGTTTCCCAGCCGAAGCAACAAGGCGCTGTGTTATGTGTGGGCGGCGAGCGAGCCGATCGGGAGCGTGTACCCGAGTCCATACGCGGCGAACGTGGCGATGGTTGTCGTGGCCAGCGGTGATTCGGGGGTTGGCACCTGGCGCCGCGTGGAGCGGGACATCATCGCCGACTATCGCGCCTTCTTCGGACACGATCCGGATGAGCTGTCGGGCGTGGCGCTGATGGTGGACACCGACAACACGCGCTCGGAAGTCCGGACCTACTTCGACGATCTGCAGCTGACCGCCGCGACGGCCACGGCATCGCGCTGACCGTGGGCCGCGGCTGGCCTCCCGAGGGGCGGCTGCCTATCTTCGCGCGTGCGAAGAGAAAGGCGGTCCCATGGTTTCGGCCATAGTCCTGATGAACGTGGAGCGCGACCGGATCAAGGAGGTGGCCGAGACGCTGGCGGAAGTCGAAGGCGTCTCGGAGGTCTATTCGGTGGCGGGGCGGCATGACCTCGTGGCGATCCTTCGCGTGCGCACGAACGAGGAGCTCGCGGATCTCGTCACGGGACAGATGTTGAAGGTCGAGGGGATCAGCGACACCGAGACGCTGATCTCGTTTCGCGTGTACTCCCGCCACGACCTGGAGGCCGCGTTCTCACGCGGACCTCCCAGGTAGCGCGCAGCGCTCAGTTCTCCCGGCTCAGCGAATCCAGCAGCGCTCGGCGCGCCGCTGCCGAGTCGGACACCTCCAACGCGCCGCGCACGCCGCCGGCGCCCGGTAGGCGGGAAGCGCCGATGACGCTGTCGCGCTGACGTTGAGTCAGGGTGTCTGCGGGCGTCCCGTCACCGCCTTGCCCGCCACAAGCGGCGAGCATCAGCAGCCCAGCCATCAGAATGAGTCGCATCGGTCTCCTCACAGGTTGCGGGATCACCAGGACCTGAAGTCTTCACTCGCGTCTCGCACTCGGTCCCAGATGCGGCCACGGATCTGCGCCACCTCGCGGGCGAACTCCGGGTCGCTTCGCATGCGATCGAACAGCGCCGACTCGAGGACGCGCACCTCCACACCGCTGGGCGACAGCTCGTAGGCCAGCCTGAGCCACTCGAGCGAGCGCTCGGTGTCGCCGATCCATGCATAGTAGGATGCAAGATCCTCGGCGCGGGTCACGTCGGTGAACGTGAAGTCGTTCGTCGTGCCCGCAGCGATGGCGGCTTCGACCGAATCCACCATGGCGCGGGCCTCGTCCGCCCGACCCATCTCGTAGAGGCAGGTGGCGCGGATCACCGCGTGGGGGCCGAGGCGGACCGACGCGCAGCGCTCGGGATCGCCGTTCAGCAAGTGCGCCCGCGCCTCGATGGCGCGCGGCAGCACCAGCTCGGGCTCGAGCGCCCCGGCCACCTGCGACTCGCGGATGGCGAGATCGTAGCGGCCGCTGCCCAGGGCCTCGTACGCCAGCGCCAGTCGGCGTCCCGGTGACTGCGGGTCGAGGGCGACTGCGCGTTTGGCCTCCGCGAGCGCCGAATCGAGTTGCCCCACCGCCGCGAGCGCCCGGGAGCACCACGAGGGGACGTCCGGGTTGTTGGGCTGGAGCCGCTGGCCGCGCGCGCAATCGGCAGCGACCTGCTCACGGGGCGCGCCGGAGCGGCCGGCGATGTAGGAACGTGACGCATAGCCCGACGCGAGATCGGGTGCGAGCTCTATGGTGTGATCGGCGAGAGCCAGCGCCATGCCGGCTGCCTGGTATCCCTCGAGGTTCACACGGTAGCGGTATGCCAGCGACAACGCGTACGCCTGCGACAGGCCCGCGTATGCCGGCGCGTAGCCGGAGTCGTCGGCGATCGCCTGGCTGTAGGCCGCGATCGCGCGCGAGATCGCGGGCGCTGTGCGCCGCGGCAGCCAGTGCTGCCCTACGATGAACGCGCCGTGGCCCGGGCTTCGGGGCGCGTCCTCGACTTCCACCCTGCTCTCGATGCCGGCCACGTTGTTGGCCACCGCAGCCCCGATCCAGTGCACGGTTTCGGGGTCGCCCGCAGCCGCCTCCGGGATGACACGCGTGTCGTTCCACAGGTGCGCATCGGACTGCGCGTCCACGAGCCACGCATCGAGGAACGTCTGCCCACTGCGCCGCCTCAACTGCGCCTCCAGGATCAGGCGCACCTTGAGCGACTCCGCGAGCTGCGGTGTAGTGAGCCGGGCGTCTGCGAGAGCCTCGACCGAGTGCAGGGAGATGACCTTGAGGCCGTCGAAGTTTGCGAGATAGCCGATGATGTCGTGCGTGAGCGCGTGGGATGTGCGGTCGAGCGCGGTGTCGCCCGTGAGGTTCTCGACCAATCTCACGGCCAGCGAATCGACGTAGCCCGTTCCTGAGCCGCTTCCCCTCCAGGGCTGCGACCAGAGTGCGAGGATCGCGCCCACGACGACAACCGCGGCCAGAGTGTACCAGTGGCGCGACCGGGCACGATGCGCCGGTGTGCCGGCCGTGGTCGGCTGGATCTCGCCGGTCTGCGGAGTCCATGCGGCGGCTTGGGAGCCGTGGGCTTGGGCCAGGGCCTCCGAGAACTCCCGCGCTGTCTGGTACCGGTCGGCGCGGCTCTTCGTGAGAGCCTTTTCGATGACCCGCTCGATCTCGGCGGGAGCGGTCGGACGAAGCGCCCGCAGCGACGGCACGGGATCGACCAGGTGCCGGGCCAGTGTGCCCTGCGTCGTGGTGGCCTGGAAGGGCGGCTCCCCCGCCAGCACCGCGTACAGCAGGCATCCCAGCGAGTAGATGTCGGTGCGCCCGTCGATCTGCGCGTGGCCGGAGACCTGCTCGGGACTCATGTACGTCGGTGTCCCGATCGTCACGCCGGTCTCCGTGATGGGTTCTCCGCCCGCGACCGTGATCGCTCGGGCGACGCCGAAGTCTGCCACCACCGCGTGTTTGTCCTGCAACAGGATGTTCTCGGGCTTGAGGGCGCGGTGCACCACATTGGGCTGGTGCGCGTAGTGCAGTGCTCGTGCGACCTCATGTGCGATCGTGATCGCTTCCTCCAGCGGGATCTGCCCCTCACGGCGGATGCGCTCGCGCAGCGATACGCCGCCCACGTACGGCATCACGTAGTAGAGCAGCAATCCGGCTTCGCCCGCGGCGTAGATCGGCACGATGTGCGGGTGGGTGAGGCTGGAGGCGAGGTTTATCTCGCGAACGAAGCGCTCTCGGCCCACTCGCGGTGCTGATGGGAATGCCGTTCGCGCTCGGCCTGAGACGGCTCGCCGGGAAACAGCCAGAGCGCGTCGCTTGGGCGTGGGCCGCCAATGGCTTCGCATCGGTC
>JAUVTI010000197.1 GCA_030601605.1 Gemmatimonadales bacterium | reverse complement strand
GAAGCCGGAACGCTCGGCAACTACATGGCCACCGAGTACATCGCGGCGGAGTTGCAGCGGCTCGGGCTCGAGCCGGCCGGCGAGAACGGGACTTACTTCCAGACGATCCCGTTGGTCACGACGAGCATGGATCCAGCCTCGTCACTCTCTTCGGGCGACAGTGATTTCACCCTGTGGACGGACTTCGCGCCACTCCCCGCCCTGTTCGCGGGGTTCTTCGGCTTTCGCGCCGAGGGGACCCTGGAGAACGTCGAGGTCGTCTACGGCGGCCGCCTCGGTGCGGAGACCATGCTCGCACCGAACCAGATGGAGGGAAAGCTCGTAGTGCTCGGCGCCCCGCTGGGGCCGGACGGATCACCCCATTTCCAGTTCTGGCAGCCACTGACTGGCGGCGGAGCGGAAGGCTATTCCTCCGCTGCGGCGCTCGCGTTCGTAACCCTGGACATCTCACCGCCCGGGATCATGGGCTTCCTTCAACAGCCCGGCGAGTCGCTCGACGATCAGCCGGATGAGGCAGCCGAGAGTCCGCTCTCGATGCTGATCTCGGAGCGGGTCGCTGCGCAGCTCTTGGGCGCCTCCACCGAGAACGCGCCGGTCGGCACGGTGGGGGGAACCGCCAGCCTCAGCACGAAGATCGCCAAGAGTCCGCCCGAGGCGCCCGCGCGCAACGTGATCGCCATTCTGCGCGGCAGCGATCCGGCGCTGCGCGCCCAGTTCGTGTCCATCGGAGCGCACAACGACCACATCGGCATGACGCCCAACCCGCAGGACCACGACTCGTTGCGGGCATTCAACACGGTGGTGAGGCCCCTGGGCGCCGAGAACCCGCAGCGGCCGCCGACCGAGGAGGAGATCGCCCGGATCCGCGCCATTCTCGACACCCTGCAGGCGACCAGGGCTGCGCGGCTCGATTCGGTGTTCAACGGCGCCGACGACGACGGCTCCGGCACGGTCTCGGTGCTCGAGGTCGCCGTGAAGTTCGCGCTCGCTCCCGAACGTCCCCGCAGGTCGATCATCTTCGTGTTGCAAACTGCCGAAGAGAAGGGGCTCTACGGCGCGAAGTACTTCACCGACCACCCGACTGTGCCGCGCGATTCGATCGTGGCGAACATCAACATCGACATGGTGGGCCGCGGTCGCCCCGACGACGTAGAGCTGGGCGAGCTCGGCTACCTCCAGGTCATTGGCTCACGGCGGCTGTCCACGGAGCTGGGCGATCTGGTGGAGACGGTGAACACGCGCGGCGGGTGGGGCATGAAGTTCGACTACCAGTATGATGCCGACGGGCACCCCAGCCAGTTCTACTGCCGCAGCGACCACTACATGTATGCGCGCTACGGGATCCCGGTCGTGTTCTTCTCGACCGGCTCGCACCGGGATTACCACCAACTCACCGACGAGGCCGAATACATCGACTACGAGCAGCTGGCCCTGGTGAGCAACTTCGTGTATGACGTGGTGCTGACCCTGGCGAACCTGGACCACCGCGTCGTGGTGGACAAGCCGAAGCCGGATCCCAACGCGCAGTGCCGGCAGTAGGACGCTGAGAGGGGCGCCGTCCGCCGCCGTATTTCGCATCGGACGGTGCGGACGTAGCTTTGGGGGAGCCGGAGCCCCGGGGGGACATCATGAAGGGTGAGCACTTCCTGGCCGTGGATCGCGTCCACGAGAGCGACGCCGTGATCCTGGACGATCACGGACGCGCGTTCACGGTACCCCTGACTGACCTCCCGGAGGGCGTCGCGGCCCGCTCGGTGCTGCGCGTGGTCGTGGCGGACGACGGAGAGCCCGACTGGTCATCCGCGGCGATCGACGAGGGTGAGACCGAACGCCGTAAGCGACTCTCGGCCGACCTGACCGACAAGCTCCGCGGCAGCGACGAGCACGGCTTCCTCCACCCGGAGGACGATACATAGGCGGCGCTCGTCGCCCGCGAGCAGCTAGTGTGTCGCCACGCCCGTGCCGACCCCCACGTCAGGCCGCGGCGTGGCCTCGGTGTGGGGCGGGAGCTCAGGGTACATCACCTGGGGTTGTTCGCCGGTGAGCGCTCCGAGGAACGCCACGACAGCCGCCTTCTCCTCGGCAGTCAACGTCGCTCCCAACTGCGCCGACCCCATCACTCCCACTGCTTCGTCGAGGTCCCACACGGCGCCGGAATGGAAGTACGGCGCCGTCAGCTCGACGTTGCGCAGCGTCGGAGACCTGAACACGTACTCATCCGCCTCGCTGCTGGTTACGGCATAACGGCCCTTGTCGCCGGGCGGTAGAATGTCGGGATTCGGTTTCTCTACCACACCGAACGGGAAGTAGCCTCCGCCGCCCACGTTGACTCCGTCGTGGCAGCCCGCACAGCCCTTCTCCACGAACAGCGCGAGACCTTCCTTCTGCACCAGCGTCAGGGCGCTCTCATCGCCGCGCAGGTAGTCATCGAACGGCGCGTTCGGCGTGACGAGCGTGGCCTCGAACGCCTCGATGGCCCTCGCCATGTTCTCGAAGGTCACCGGGTCCGGTTCGTCCGGGAAACTGGCCTCGAAGCGCTCGACATACTCCGGGATGCTCTTGAGGGTCGCAATCACCCGCTCCGGCGTGTTGGCCATCTCCACAGCGGCCTGAACCGGTCCCTGCGCCTGCTCCATGAGGTCCTTTGCCCGCCCGTCCCAGAATTGCGCGACGTTGTACACCGCGTTCAGCACTGTCGGAGCGTTGCGCGGTCCCTGCTGCCAACCGTGTCCAATCGAGGTCTCCATTAAATCAACTCCCGCGAGCCCCAAGTTGTGGCACGTGTTGCAGCTGATGAGCCAGCTCTGGGAGAGACGCGGGTCCAGATACAGCATCTTCCCGAGCTCGACCTTCTCTTCCGTTATCGGGTTGCCGTCGAGCGTGGGCAGCTCCTCAGGTATCGGCTCGAACATCTCGAGCGATGCCGGAGTGGCCCGCATCCCACCGAACTCCTCCACCTCCTCGGCCGGCGGTGCCTGCTGGCACGCCGAAAGGGCCACCGCGGCCACGACACCCAGTCCAATCCTGATCATCGACACACGCATTTGTTGGACTCCTCTCGAGTCGCAGTTTCGCATTTCGATCTGTCAGACCTCCCCCTCATACATCCCGGACTTCCCTATCGCGGCCGGCCCACGGGCATGATCCCGAGCGGATGCTCGGCAGCCGGAAGTCCGATGATTTCCTTCACCTGGTTATCGTCGAAGGCGCCGACGAGTGTCGTACCGAGCCCCAGCGCCGTCGCCTGCAGGTAGACGTTCTGCGCCGTGTGTCCAACCTCAATGTGGACATACTTGCGGCCGCGCTCACCGTACTTTCCCGTCGTGCGCGCGTACCGCGCGGCAACCACGATCATGATGGCTGCGTCCCGCATCCAGGATTGGCGCAGCGCGGCGCTCGCCAGTTGCGAACGGTGATCGCCGACTCCCACGGCCAGGAGGTCGTGCCGCTCGGGCCGGTAGCGATAGATCCCCGTCTCCAGGTTCTCGACCGCTCCCACCACGACGTAGATCTCGAGCGGGTAGAGTGCGCCAGCCGAGGGCGTCGTACGGCCGCCGTCGCGACGCGTCTCACCCTGGGCGGACCAGAGGAGCTGCGAAACCTCGCCCAGCGTGAGGGGACTCGAAGTGAATTCCCTGACGGACTCCCGCGCGCTGAGTGCGCGCTCCAGCGAGACGCCGCCGTCACGTTCGGGATCGGGAAGGGACACGACCTGTTGTTCCTGGCCCACCGCAGCGCTACCCACAAAGGCCAACGAGGTGAGCGCCAGCGTCAGGCGGGCCGGCGCACCGATTCTCATG
>JAUVTI010000122.1 GCA_030601605.1 Gemmatimonadales bacterium | reverse complement strand
CCTCCACAGTGCCCGTCCCGGGGACGATCGCCAACACCGCCAGCTCGCGGTAGTGCAGGATCAGCGGCGCGGTTGATTTTCGGTACGCGCCGACCCGGTGTTTGATCGCCTGAATGGTTTCGTCGCTCCGCTCGCCGTCGGGCGCACTGGCGAGCTGTCGCCGGACGAGCTCCTCCTCGGGCACATCGAACAGCAGGACCGAGTTCACCCGCTCCTCCCGCGCCGCCAGTATGCGGTCCACCGTCTGCGCCTGTCGATTGGTGCGAGGAAAGCCGTCCAGGACGACCCCCTGCGCGGCCTCCGGCGACCCCACTTGCTGTTTGATGAGGCGAAAGATGAGCTCGTCCGGCACCATCTCTTTCCGATCCATGAAGCCCTTGGCTTCGCGGCCGAGCTCTGTGTCGCCCCGGACGGCGCTGCTGAGAAGGTCGCCGGTGGCGATCGTCAGGAGACCGACCCGACGGGCGAGGATCTCCGCCTGAGTAGTCTTGCCGCAGCCGGGGGGACCGAGCAGGATGACGTTCATGAGTAGGTGCCCTTGAATGGGTGCACGGTGTCAACAGAGCAATAGAGTAAGTCTACTGCCCCTGTGCCTCCTTCGCCTGTGTGGACGCCACGGTGATCGTCTCCAGGCCGTGCGCGTGGGGGCCGGTCTCGGCCTTGCGCAGCCGCCACGCGAAGAAGAAGCCGAGGAAGCCGAGGATCGAGAAGATCCACATCCCGAGTGCGTAACCGCCGGGGTTCGCCGGCCCGGCAGCCGAGTAGTCGTTGGCCCAGCCGATCATGACGTTGAAGCCGAACAGCCCGATGTTCTGAATCATCGTCATCAGGCCGTAGGCCGTGCCCAGCCGCTTCTCCTCTACGAGGTATGCCACCGAAGGCCACATCACAGCCGGCACCAGCGAGAACGCGATGCCCATCATTCCCATCGGTACGTAGAGGTTGATGCTGGTGTAGGCCATCATCAGGAAGACCGGCACCAGCAGCAGCGAGCCCCACATCATGAACAGCGCGCGCTTGCCGACACGATCCACCATCAGCCCGAAGAGCGGCGTGAAGACCATCGCGAACAGCGTGATCAGACCCGACAGGAAGCCGGCGTACTCACGCGTCGCGCCGTGGGCGTCCTGGAAGAACTTGATGGCGAACGTCTGGAACGGGAAGACCGCCGAGTAGAACGTCACGCACAGGAGCACGACCCACACGTACGACTTGCCGAACCGGAACAGGTCCCCCCAGACGATCTTCTCCGTCTCACCCGCCTCGCCGAGTTTGTACCGTTCTGCGGCGCGGTTCTCCAAGGCCCAGTACAGCACCCCGCCGACGATGCAGAACGTCCCGAAGGCCACCGAGATCAGCAGGGGCCACTGCCAGCTCTCGAACGCCGGCCGCGCCCAGGTGGGGGAGTTGAGTGCCAGGAACGAACCCAAACGCGCGATGGTGAGGTTCACGCCGAAGGCGAACGAGAGCTCCCTGCCCTTGAACCACTTGGCGATGGCCGTGGTCACCGACACGATCAGCGACTCGGCGCCGAGTCCGAAGATGAGCCGGCCCGCGAGCATGACCACGAAGCTGCTCGTGGCGGCCGTGACGGCGGCCCCGATGAAGCAGAGAACACCGAACAGCAGCGTCGCTTTCTTGACGCCGATCCGGTCTATGATGATGCCGCCGACCAGAACCATGATGATGTTCGGGAAGCTGTAGATCGCGTTGAGCCACCCGATGTTCTTGTCGGAGAACCCCAGCTGGTCCCGCAGCAGGTCGGCGATGGGGCTGATCGCATCGTACACGTAGTAGTTGCCGAACATCGCCAGGCTGATGACGAACAGCACGATCCAGCGGTACAGTGCGGGTGGTGGCGGCTTGAGCGTGGCGGCGCCGGCGTGCGCGTCGGTCATGTGCGCTGGCCTCGTATGCGAGCGTTTGGGAAGTGGATGTCGGCTGGGAAGATGTGACGCGGGTGGCGGGAATGCAAAAGCGCGGCCCTGTGAGCCGCGCCTTCCCTCCCGAGAAGCGGAGTGGTCATGCCGGGCGCGGGCTGTCCACGCCCCAGAAGGCTACGACGCCAGGGCCAGCTTCCCTCGCACGTAACCCATCTCGATAGCATAGGAATACAGCTTGGCCTGCAGCGCCTGGCGGGCGCGGTGGACACGCGACTTCACCGTCCCGAGCGGCGCCCCGACCTCGCGGGCGATGGCCGCATAGGGCAGCCCGTGCAGGTCGCTGAGCACCAGCGCGCGCTTGTACTCGCTCGGCAGCGTATCTATGGCGCGGACCACCTCGTCGTCCACGATGTTGGCGAAGAAATCACCCTCGGGATCAGCGTCCTGCTGATCACTCAACACCGCGAACGTCTCCAGGGTCTCGACGCTGATGTGGTGGACCTCCCGCTTCCGCCGCCGATGCTCATTGATGAACGTGTTGCGCAGGATCGTGGCGAGCCACGCACGCACGTTTGAGCTGGGGT
Organism: Gemmatimonadales bacterium; assembly: GCA_030601605.1. Lineage (GTDB taxonomy): Bacteria > Gemmatimonadota > Gemmatimonadetes > Gemmatimonadales > GWC2-71-9 > WVYX01. Next base: position 3,565 of record JAUVTI010000122.1, on the reverse strand, counting down.
CGAACCGGTGCCACGACCTATACGCCTTCAGCATCGTCTCCTGAACCAGATCCTCGGCCACCGCCGGCTCACCGCTGAGGCGCAGCCCGAAGCGGTACAGGAACTTCGCGTGCGGCAGCGCAGTCTCCTCGAAGTCCAATTGCCCGGGCTTGGTACAGGCGTGCTCGCCGGTTTCGAATTCCGTCGCGAAAGCGATCATCAGTGCTCCTTCAAGTCTCCAAGAGGGCTGCGATGAAGGGGGGCGCGTGGACGATCCGCACGCACGCATCGCGCAGGCGGCGCAGCATTGCGACGCCCTGGGGGTCCACCGTCGCCACATCCGCGAAGTCGAGCTGCAGGCAGTGCCCCCCACTCATCTGGGTGCGGCACTCGTGCTCGAGGACCGCCACTGCCTCTCCCGTGATCCGGCCCTCGATCTTGAGCGTCACCTCGGGTGGAGCTGTCTGCGTAATTCGAAACACGACTGGACACACCTCGGCTGTGGGACCCGCCCTTCCATAGAGCAGGGTCCATGCCACTCCCGTTGAGCCGGGGTAGGATTATCTAAGTCGTTGTTATGACAGGGATTGAGTAGATGATGCAGAGGGCCGCGAAGGCCGAGAATCTACGATATTTCGCTATCTTACCACATATCGTCAGGAACCGGCGTTCCGTTCGATCCCCAGCTTCGTCATTCGGGCCTGAAGCGTGGTGGGCTTCATCCCCAGCACGCGCGCTGCGCCCCTGGGGCCGCTGACCCTCCAGCCGGTGTGGCCCAGCACCTTGAGGATGTGGCGCCGCTGGACCTCATCCAGCGGTAGGAAGTCCTCGGACTCACCGACGACCACGGCCTGGCCGGCCCAGTCACCCAGCTCCAATTCGGCGTCTCGGCTCACGATCGCGGCGCGCTCGATCACGTTCTCGAGCTCGCGAACGTTGCCGGGCCAGGGATAGTTGATCAGCGCGTCGAGCGCTCCCTGCGGCACGCTCTCGAGCCTCTTGCCGAGCTTGGAGCCGTACTTGCGGGCGAAGTAGTTGACGAGCTGGGGGATGTCTTCCTTGCGCTCGCGCAGGGCCGGCACGTGGATGGGATAGACCTTGAGCCGGTAGTAGAGGTCGGAGCGGAACCGGCCCTCCTCGACCGCGCGCTCCAGGTCCCGGTTGGTGGCGGCGATCACCCGCACGTCGACCTTGATCGTGCGCGTCCCGCCCACGCGCTCGAACTCGCCATCCTGCAGCACGCGCAGGAGCTTGACCTGCAATTCCCCGGGCAGGTCACCGATCTCGTCCAGGAACACCGAGCCGCCATCGGCCAGCTCGAAGCGTCCCTCGCGGCGCGCCACGGCGCCCGTGAACGCTCCCTTCTCGTGGCCGAACAGCTCGCTCTCGATGAGACCCGGAGACAGCGCGGCGCAGTTCACCTTCACCAAGACGCTGTCGTGCCGACCGCTCTCGGCGTGGATGGCCCGGGCCACGAGTTCCTTGCCGGTTCCGGTCTCGCCGCTGATGAGAACCGTGGAGTCGGTGCCCGCCACTCGCTTGATGTCGCGGAACAGCTTCTTGATCGACTTCGCGCTGCCCACGATCTCGCCTACGTTGTGCTCCCTGTCGATCTCCTCCTGGAGGTAGACCTTCTCGAGACTGAGCTTGTGGCGCACCTCCTCGGCCTTGATACGCTCGGTGAGATCGCGTGCCAGGGCCAGTACGCGCTGGCGCCCGCGCTCCTCCACGAGGCAGGCCCGCACCTCCACGGGGAACTGCGTGCCATCCTTTCGGGTGTGATTGCCGCCCATCGTCACCGGGCCGGTCCGCGCCATCTGCTCCATGCTGCGCTCGAGCGCCTCCAGGTCCAGCCAGTCGGCGATCTCCCACACCCACATCCGCTGCAACTCGCCCTGCGTGTAGCCCGTCGCCTCGCACGCCTGCCGGTTGACGTCGATTATCCGGCCGTCGTCCTCCACCACGTACAGCGAGTCGGCGGCCCGGTCAACGAGCCGGCGGAAGCGCTCCTCGCTCTCGCGCAGTGCGGACTCGGCGTGCTTGCGCTCGCTGATGTCCCTGACCCAGGCCACGATCCGCCCGGCGCCGTCGATCTCCACGGCCGACGCCGAGATCTCCGCCGCGATGGTCATCTTCGCCTTCGTGAGACAGGTGAGCGCATCGGTCCACCCGCTTCCTTCCTTCAGGACGCTGCTGACGAAGGCCTCGAACTCGGGCATCTCGTCCGGATGGACGGCGGACATCGGCAGTTCCAGCAGCTCATCCCGAGTGTACCCGAGCAGCTCACAAGTGCGCGGGTTCACATCCAGGATGGTGTTGTGTTCCGGGTCCAGCACGAAAAGCGCGTCGTTGGAGTGCTCGAAGAACTTGCGGTGGCGCTCCTCACTGGCGCGCAGCGCGGCCTCGGCCTTCTTGCGATCGGTGATGTCGAGGATGTACGCCAGCACGTGATCGATACGACCCAGGTCGTCCCGCTGGGCGATGGCGGTGAGCAGGACATCGATCACTGCGCCGTTCCTCTTCACGAACCGGAGCTCCGCCTCGCGCACCTCTCCCTTCTCCCGCAGGCGAGGCAGCCCCACTTCTTCCACCCAGCGGCGCGACGTCTCGGTCACGAACTGCCAGCTCTTGTGGCCGCGGACCTGCTCCCACGTGTAGCCCAGCACCTCGAGCCAGTAGTGGTTGACGCTCACCAGCTCACCCTCGGCGTTGATCGAGTGCATCATGACCGGGGTGTCGTTGTACAGGGAGCGATAGCGCTCTTCGCTGTCCCGCAGCGCCTCCTGGGCCGCCTGCAGCTCGCGGCGGGCCTCCTTCGAGGCCTCGTACTGTGCCTCGAGAACCTGGAGCTCGGAGACCAGCTGCTCCCGGCTCTTGCGTCCCGGTGCAGAGGGCTCCGTGGGGCGGATGACGAAATCGCCGGTCGAGTCCTTCGCGTTCATCGCGTCGTCGCTCTGGATGGCTTGTCGGTGGGGGCCGGGGCGGCCCGCCGTCATGGGAATCTGGGCGTATTTACAACATATCGTAAGTGCCTGGCGGCGCCAGCTTCCCGAGGAGCCTAGGCCGTCACCGGCAGCCCGCGATCCCGCGCGTACTGCACCAGCTGGCGCAGCCCACCCTTGAACGAGTATGCCTCGTACCCCTCCCGCTGCATCGCCTCGGCGACATAGGCCGACTGCACGCCGAACGTGCAGTAGAGGACGTAGGTCCGGGTCTTGTCGAGCTTTCGGAACTGGGCGGCGAGGTCGGACAGGTCGCGCTGCTCGGCCCCGGGGTAGTGCCAGGTTCTGTAGTGGTGCGGCTCGCGGCAGTCGAACACCACCGCGTTCTCCTTGACCTCGGTCGCGAAGATGTAGGGCTGGACCAGGTCCACGTCGCTGAGCGACCTGAGGTTCAGCACCCTGTGCCCCGCCACCGCCCGGTCCAGCACCGAGAGATCCATCCTGGACTCCTCGTCCCGCGCAGCGTGCGGCTTGGCGTGGGTCACGGGCTTGTCGGGCACGATCGCGCAGTACTCCCGGATGTGCGCGCTCAGCATGGCCGTGCCGATGCGCTCGGCCAGCCGGATGATCTCCACCTTGTCGTA
>JAUVTI010000005.1 GCA_030601605.1 Gemmatimonadales bacterium | reverse complement strand
GGGTGGTAGTCGAGATGGTCGTGCGTGAAGTTGGTGTACACCACCGCCCCGAAGCCCAGCGTCTCGAGCCGCCGCTGATCGAGCGCGTGGGACGACGCTTCCATGACCACGGTGGTCACCCCCCGGGAGACGAGCTCTGCGAGCGCACGCTGCAACTCCACCGCCCCCGGAGTGGTGAGCATCCCGCTGCCCTCCAGCATCTCCCCGGCGCCGTCGAACGCGCCCACGGTGCCCACCGACGCGGTTGCGCCCCCCGCATTCAGCAAGTGGCGAATCAGGGATACGGTCGTGGTCTTGCCGTTCGTCCCGGTCACGCCGATCAGACGCAGCGCATCGGCCGGCCTGCCGAACCACTCGCGCGCGGCAATGGTCGTGGCGGTCCTGCTGTCGCGCACGATGATCTGGGGAATCCCCGCCTGCACCGAGCGCGTCACTAGAGCGGCGACCGCCCCGCGCGCGCGCGCGCCGGACACATGTGCATGCCCGTCCTGCACAGTTCCCTCGACGGCGCAGAACAGCGATCCCGGTTCGACGCGCCGCGAATCGTCCGTGATGTCGGTGATCTCGGGAAGGTCCTGCGGGGCTTGGACCAGTTGCCCCGCCTCCGAGAGCGCGCTGAGCAAGTCGCCGAGGCCACTCATCGCGAACTCCGCTCCACGGCACGCACCGTAACGACCGTCCCCGGCGCCACCGTCGTGCCCGGCTCCGGGTCGAGACTGTACACCACCCCCCAGCCGTCCACGCGCACGCGCAGCCCCGCCCGGTGCAGCACTCGGGCCGCGTCGCGCAGCGACCGTCCAGTCACGTCGGGCACCGGTCGCGGCACGGAGCTGTCCGCCCGCTCGATCACCGGCCACTCGACCACGTACGGAACGGTGCCCGCCGCTATTGCGGCGTCGGTGGAGGCGGGAGCCTGCGGGCGCGTGAGGCGCGTGCGATCGAGCGCTGCGCTCTGCGCCGCGAGGAGCTGCTCGACCACGTGGCGAGTTATCGGGGCGGCCGTGACTCGCGCGTAGACTCCCTTCGGGTCGTCGAGCTTCACGACCATGACGAGCTGCGGATCGTCGGCCGGAAACAGCGACGCGAAGCTGGCGGTGTAGGAACCCGGGATGTAACCGCCCGGGCCGGCTCGCCGCGCCGTACCGGTCTTGCCGGCCAGCTCGTAGCTGGTGAGCGCCGCCGTCGCCCCCGTACCGCCCCGGTACACCACGCCGTGGAGCATGGCGCGCAGCTTGGCCGCCACCTCGGAGGATACCACGCGCCGCACCGGTATCGGCGCGTGCCGGTAAATGATCCGGTCGTCCGCGGCCCGGATCTCCCGCACCAGGGCAGGCTGAAGCATCACACCGTCGTTGGCGATCGCGCCGTAGGCCTGCGCCAGCTGCAGGGCAGTGAGGGCCACCTCGTAGCCCATTGCCAAGCTGGCCGGCGTTGTGCCGCTCCACCGGTACGGCGCCCTCAGAATGCCCGGCGACTCCGCCGGGAAACCCACACCCGTGGGTGAGCCGAGCCCGAATCCCCTGAGCTGCTCGAACTGCCACTCGGGGGTGAGACGCATGGAGAACTTGGCAATGCCAATGTTGCTGGACTGCTCGATCACCTCCGTCAGGGTGAGCCAGCCGTTGGGATGCTCGTCCCGAATCGTGCGGCTGCCCACCCGGTACTCGCCCTGCTCCGCCCACACCGAGTCCGAGTCCTCGACCAAGCCGTGGCGCAGCAGCGCGGCGGCCGCGAACAGCTTGGCCGTCGAGCCCGGCTCGAACACGCTGGTGAAGGCGCTCGTGGCGCTGCGGCCGGAGGCATCGACCGACGCCACAGCGAGCACCTCGCCAGTCCTGGGGTTGAGGACTACGACGTCGCCTCCCGCAGCGTCGTACAGCTCCACCCCCTCGGCGAGCGCGCCCTCGACGATTTGCTGCAGCTCCGCATCGATCGTCAGCTCAACGTCGTGCCCGGCCACGGGAAACGCGCCGAGGCCGGAGGGCGACTCGATCGTATTCCCGAGGCGGTCGCGCAGCACCACGGCCGAGCCAGGCGTGCCGTCGAGCACCGAGTCGAGGATGCGTTCGAGACCGCTCGCCGGCCGTCCCTCAGCAGCGGGCCGCCCGATGACCGCCCGCGCGAGATCGGGATCGGGGTAGAACCGCACGAGCTCGGCTTCCGGATAGACACCCCGCACGTGCAGCAGGCGCTGCACCTGCACCGCGGTGAACGGCCCGTGGAAGTACGCCCAGGGCTCCGAGAGCTCACGCCGCACGACTCCGCGCGGCACGCCGAGCTCCTCGGTGAGCAGCCGGGCCACGTGGTCCGCGTCGCGCAGCTCGTTGGGTGCGACGCCCACCCGGTACACCCGCTGCGTGAGCGCGAGCGGAGTGCCGTTGCGATCGTAGATGGTGCCGCGCTGAGCCGCCAGCTCCACGCGCTCCGTGCGCTGCGAGCGGGCCGTCGCGGCATGGCGCGAACCCTGGAGCAGCTGCACCTGCCCGGCGCGGGCCAACAGTATCAGGAGGGCCACGCCGAAGGCCGCCTGCACCACCTGGAGCCGCAGCTGCGGGCGCGCCACGGCTAGCGGCCCTCCCCTGTGGGCGCGGGCAGGATCACTATCTCACTGTCCGCCGGAAGGCGCAGTCCCAGTGACTCCGCGCGGGGAATGAGAACGGCCCGGCTCTCGGCACTGCGAATGCGGCGCAGCAGCTGCGCCCGCTGCGCCTCGAGCAGGGAGCGCTGGTTCTTGAGCGAGTCCAGCTCCGTGGCGGCCACTACCGCCGAGGTCTGCCGCGCCACCACCCACACCAGTATGGCCAGCACGAACAGAAGCCAGGCCGTCACCCATACCCGTCCTCTAGGCGTCGGCATCGTTCCGGAACACTCTCAACTTCGCGCTGCGGGCGCGCGGGTTCGCTGCGATCTCGTCTCCGTCCGGCAGAACCGGCTTGCGGGGATCGATCACGCCGAGCGCGCGGCCGCGACAGGTACAGATCGGATGCGCCGGGGGACAGATGCACGCACGCGCCCACTCCTTGAAGTGCAGCTTCACGATACGATCCTCCCCGGAATGATAGCTGATGACGGCGAGAGTGCCGCCTGGCTGGAGCGATTCGCGCAGGGCCGGCAGCGCCCGCTCCAGTTCACCCAGCTCGTCATTGACGGCGATCCGCACGGCCTGGAACAGTCGCGCGAAGATGGCCGGGCCCGCCCGCGGCCCCAGCACGGCGCGGATCGCGTTGACCAGGTCGTCACTGGTCGCAAAGGCCTTGCGGGCCCGCCGGCGGCACACCTCCGAAGCGAGCCTCCGGGCGCGCCGCTCGTCTCCGTACTTGGCGAAGATCCGGGCCAGCTCGGATTCGGGAATCCCGTTGAGTAGCTCGGCGGCCGACTCGCCGGCCGCCCCCATCCTCATGTCCAGGGGGGCTCCGGGTCGAAACGAGAAGCCACGGGCATCGGTGTCGAGCTGCTCCGAGGAGACGCCGAGGTCCAGGAGAACGAAATCGGGCCGAAACCGGTCGATCTCGGCCAGCACAACGGCGTCGCCAAAGGAGCCGTGGAGCCACCGAATCCCTTCGTCACCGACGATGGCCCGGGCACGGGCGAGCGCCTCGGCGTCCCGATCCACGGCGAGGACCTCGGCCCCCGCAGCCCGGAACCGCTCTGCGTGACCCCCGCTTCCCACCGTCCCGTCCACGACACGGCGGCTGTCCGCCGCCAAGCGCGCCACGGCCTCAGCGTGCACGGGCACGTGGCGCGTCATCGCGGCGCGGCCCCAAAGACAACGGCCCCGCGGGCGAAGCGCGCGGGGCCGGGTCTAAACTCTCTCATCATGATTCGAGCGGGGCTGACGGGACTCGAACCCGCGGCCTCCGGTGTGACAGACCGGCACTCTAACCAAACTGAGCTACAGCCCCGAACCAATGCAGCAGGGAATGTAGGCCTGCCACGATCCGAATTCAACCGCCCACTATTGGCACCACGCCCGGCGTAGTTGCGGGATCCGCTCCTCGAACGTGTTGAACTGCTGCAGGAACCGGTTCGCCTGGTCCGGCGCCAGCTGCGCCCCCAGCGTCATGGCTTCCTTGCCCCGCGCAACCATTCCGGCTTCCTCGTCGACCAGCTCGCACGACTGGGTGGCCGTGACTTCCTGGTCGAACTCGTATATGAGGAACATGTAGCCGAGCCCGAGGAAGAAGTAGTTCTGGGGAGGGAGCCGGCCCAGCACGTCGTACTCCGTCGAGTGTTCCAACCAGGCTACGGCCGTCCGGAACAGCATCCGCGCGCGTACCAGGGCCGAGCCCCTCTGGTAAAACGTCACGGCCACGTTCATCAGCACCGACGTGTCCGCAGGGCTGGCCGCCACGGCCCGCACGAGAAACTCGCCGCCCTTGAGGAGCCGCGCAGTATCCAGGGGGATCGCCGTGTCGATCTCGACCACGCCCAGCAGGAGTCGGGCTGCGGCCAGGGCGCTGCGCACGTCGGTGGCGTCTGTGGCGAGCAGGTGCTCGTAGACGGCCACGGCCGAGTCGGTGTAGACCTGCTCCAGCGCGGCGAGCGAGTCCGCCCGGCCCGGGTCGGATTCCACCCCTGCCACCGCGCCAACCGTGCCGGCCTCCGCCACCAGGGCCGACGCGTGCGCGCGCCACAGGGACGCCGAGCCCGGAATGTGGCGCACGGCTTCAGCCGACCATTCGAGCTGCGCGGTCGTGCTACCCAACGACTGGGCGGCGCCGATCACCTGCCGGTAGAACACCGAGTCGCCGACCAGGGTCGAGTCTATTGCGTACTGCTGCGTCAAGGCATCGAGCGCGCAGTCCCAGAGGCCACCCTCCACGCAGGCACGGGCCTTGAGTTGCAGGATCCCGAGGTCCGCCGGGACGACGGCCAGCCACTCGTCGGCCAGATCGCGCGCCACATCGTACGCGTCCATAGTGATGGCGCCGGCGATGACGCCCATCCTGAGCTTCCGATCGGTCGGGCGCGTGCGGCTCTGCTGCGCGAAGGCCAAGAGCGCCGCAGTGGAGTCACCCCTCGCCTGATAGAGGCGCCCCAGACGCTCCCACCCGCGCGAGAGCAGCGAGTCTCCGGCCACGGCCCGCCGCACGTGGACAATCTGCGAGTCCGCCGGCTGCCGCAACACCTCGGATACGACCTCGGCGCACATCGCCGCCGACGGGTGGTTGGGATAAATGGCGAACGCCCGGTGCGCCCGCTCCATCGCGTCCTCGAAGTCTCCCCGATCCCGCTCCTCGATGCACTCCCGCGCCCAACGGGCTGCCTCCATCTGGTGCTCGAGCGAGTCGAGGATAATGGTCGCGAATTCCTCCGGCGACGCCCCGGCAGCGCCCTCCACCGTCATCCAGCCGGACAGGCCGGTGCGCCGCACGTCGACCATGCGGAAGCGCGATACGGGTGCATCGTCCTCGCGCCACATGGATCCCACGATGTACACGTCGGCGCGCATTGCCTGTGCCAGGCGATCGGCATCCGCGGGGTTGAGTGCAGCGTCGCACTCGTACGCCGACTCCTCCAGGACGCGGCAGATGTCGGTGCTGGGAATGGTGACGATCTGACGCCGCAAGCGTGATGCCATCTGGTCGCGCACGTCGTCCGCGAGCGCTACGACGAAGGCGGAGTCGTCCGGACTCTGCGGAGCCGGAATGAGAAAGAGCGCCCGCTCAGTGGCGCGCCTGGTGGCCAGCTGCGCCTCCGCCGGCGCGACGGAGAGCGCGAGGCCCGCGAAGAGCCCTGCAAAGACGGTCGTCGTAATCGATCGATTCCACCGCACCGCAGTCATCCTCCAGTTGTTGGACTCAGCCCCGAAGCTACATTGGCGAGTCCGATAGTCGGCAATGGGCGAAGAGGGATTCGAACCCCCGACTTCCTGCTTGTAAGGCAGGCGCTCTGGACCCCTGAGCTATTCGCCCGCGCGTCGGTCGCCTAGAGCGCCAGTCCAAGCGGGAACAACACACAGTAGCCCAGCACCAGCAGTATCGGGGCCAACGTGGTCGATCCCTGTGCCAACAGCAAGTAGCCGACGCCGATCGAGACGACGGCGGCCGCGAGCAGGATCCCGTTCCTGCTTCGAAATCGTAGCCGCGCGGGCGACCCCATCCTATTCAACATAGACCCTCAGGCTAATCCCAGGTTCCAGAGGCGTCAAGCGCTCGGGTTCCACTGATCTTCGGGCACATCCCACCCCTCGTCCAGGCTCCTGCGGCGCTCGCTGTCGTAGTGCCGACGCCGGGCCCGCAGCGCCACCAGTAGCAGCGCAACGAAGGCCCAGAACACCGTCACCGAACTGAACACGAGCAGCCAGCCGTACCGCTTGCGCAGGTCACGGCGCCACATGACCTCGAACTGTCCCTGGGTGATCTGGAACGTCGCGCGCAGCGCCAGATCAAAATCCCCGGTGCCGCGCAGCGCGTCGATGAGCGGCTCCAGGCCGCGCTCTCCGCCAAGCCGCTCCAGCAGGCGCACGGCCGTCGTCGCCAGCGCGTATGAGACCTCTGCCTCGAGGGCGCCCCCTGTTCGGATGTAGCGATCCAGCTCGGCCAGCGTCGGAACCGCCCCGCGTAGCACCACCCAGTTCAGGCGCAGTGCCTCGACCTGGTTCCACCCGCCGGCGGCGCTCGTGGCATACCCCTCGTCGAACCACCGCGGCGGGTATCGTACAACACTGTGCAGCGCCAGGTGCGCGAGCTCGTGGCGCAGCACCCGCCGATGATCCGGCGTCAGCCTCAGGATGATGGTGCGCGTCGCCGGAAAGGTGGCTGCCACGCCCCATTCGGGTACGCGGCCGCGCGTCAGCGAATCGAACTGGGAGTCGCTGGTGGCCAGCACCAGGCGGATCGGGCGGCGCGGCGGATCCGGAATGCCCGGCCATGGTCCCGCTCTTTGGGCGTATTCCGCCAACGCGATGGCCGTGCTCTCGTGGGACCAGTACACTACCGAAACGCGACCCACGTGGACTACCGAAGGGTCTTGCGCCTGGAGGAGAAGGAGGAGGAGAGCGGCTAGCGTGGCGGCTCCTGGCCCTGCGCGACCAGGTCGAGCGTTTCCTTACAGCGCTTGCCCCACGGGTTGAACTTGTTTGCCTCAAAACCGTCCTGCCATGTCTGCCGAGCACCGTCCTGGTCGCCCGCGAACCACTTCGAACGCCCCAGCTCATAGTAGGCCTCGATGAGGTTCGGGCCCCGCTTCAGGGTCTTCTCGAAGAACGTCTGCGCGTCCTCGAACATCTCGCGCTCCTGGTATACGAGCCCGAGATAGTAGTGCGCGTAGAGCGTCGCCTTCTTGTCGTTGTCCAGGCGAATGGCCTTCGAGAGGTGCTCGATGGCCTCGCCGAAGATCCTCTTCTTGAGGCAGATGTAGCCCACGTTGATCCTGGCCAGCGAGTTGGCCGGCTCGCGCATGAGCACCATCTGAAACGTGCCCAGCGCCTCGTCGTGCTCTTCGCTGAGCATCTGGGCCCAACCCAGCAGCGACTGCGCCTGCACGTCGTTGGGAGACAGTTGGAGCGCCTTGCCGAGCGCCTGGATCGCTCCCGCGTAATCTCCCAGCGAGATGAGGCTCCAGCCCTTCTCGATGAACGTGGATGCCCCGAGGTGGTCCTGCATCATCGGCACCGCGCCGGTGAATTGCGGCGCCGTGTCCCCGCTCTCGCCGGCCGCCAGCTGCTTGTAGCGGTCAACCAGGACGCGGATGTCCTCCTTGAGCCCGCCCAGGTCGGTGATCGTCTGATCCACCAACTTGAACAGGGCGACGATATCACGCTTCACCCGCTCACGCTCCTCGCCGGCAGGTACCGTGTCGAGCCGGTGTACGATCTCGTCGTACGAACCCCTGAGTGAAGCGATCAGCGAATCAGTCATGGGCCGTCTCCACCTTCACCCTTTCCAACTCCACTCGCTCCTTCGAGGACAGCAGCTTGCCGGCCGCCAGCACAACTACGGTGCGGTCTTCCAGGGACACCATACCGCTGATGTACTTGGCCGCGAGTCCCTGGACGATCTTCGGCGGCGGGATCACCTGCTCGGCGTTCACCTTGAGGACCTCGAGCACCGCATCGACGACGATGCCGATGCGCTCGCTCTCGAGCTCGAGGATCATGATGCGCGTCTCGTCCTCGACCGGCGCAGCAACGTTCACGCGCTTGCGGAGGTCCACGACGGGCACCACGGCGCCAGCATACTGTACGACGCCCTCCAGGAAATCCGGCGCCTGGGGAAGCGGAGCGGGTTCCTGGTAGCGGAGTATCCGCTCGACCTGGAAGATGTTCACAGCGAAGTCTCGCCCGCCGAGACGGAACGCGACCAGCTGGATCTCGTCACCTGTGCTCATTGCGTTCCGCCAGGGTTCACCGACATCAGCCGCTCCGCCAAAAAGTCCATGTCGAGGACGGGGATCAACACATCTCCGCGGCGCGCGATCGCCCCGGCCCAGGGAAGCTCCCATCCATCGGGCGCCGGCTCCGGCGCTTCGTGGACTACCGTGTCGGCGTCGTGGACGGCGAGCACCACGTGCTGATCGCCGCATCGCGTCACGACCCCGGTTGCCCCGTGGCCTCCGGGCGCGTCGTTTCCCTCCAGCAACGCGCCGAGGTGCACCAGCGGCATCAAGCGACCTCCCACGCGAACCAGGCCGACTACTGCCGGGTGACTTCGCGGCGCCGGATGCACCGACTCGAGATCGAACACCTGGCGCACGTCCTCGAGCCGCACACCGTAGCGCGCTCCGCCCTCCTCGACCAGAAGATAGCCCTTCACTGCTGCCTGCGCCCCTCGAGCCGCGCCGCGATGCTCGTCGCAATACAGTCGAGCGGCACGACCTCCTCCGCACCGCCGGCGGCGATGGCCGCCCGGGGCATCCCAAAGATCACAGAGGAGTCGCGGTCCTGGACGATGCCACCTCCGCCGGCGTCTCGAATGGCTCGGAGGCCGTCCGCCCCGTCCCTGCCCATACCGGTCATCACCACGCCCAGGGAGCGATCCCCGAACAGCGCAGCCACGGACCTGAACAGCGGGTCGGCAGCCGGGCGCACACCCCACACGGGCGCGTCCTGGCTCAGTCGCAGCTCGGGGCCGTCGTCGCCAGCCGCCACACGCATGTGGTAATCCCCCGGGGCGACGTACGCCGTATCGCTCAGCAGCGGAGCGCCGTCGTCCGCCTCGACCACTCGCACTATGCTGGAGGCGTCGAGCCGCTCGGCGAGGCTGCGGGTGAAGTGGGCCGGCATGTGCTGCACGAGGACTACTGCGGCATCCACCCCGGAGGGCAGCTGCGGCACGACTTCGGCCAGCGCACGCGGTCCCCCCGTGCTGGCGGCGATCGCGACCGCGAAGCGGGCCCGCCCCTTCACCCACCCGCCCGACACGCGCTGCCGCCGGGGCGGCTCGCGCGCCAGGATCGGCACGCTCGTGAGGTCAGCGTGCAGGGCGGTCTCCAGCGCTACAATGAGCTGGGGCTCCAGCGACTCGAGCGCCTGACGCGTGGAGTCGCGCGGCTTGGCGACGATCTCGACCGCGCCGAGCTCCAACGCGCGGATCGCCGCCTCGGTGCCCGGCCCGGCGTAGGCGCTGACCACCACTATGGGACGCGGGGACTCGCTCATGATGTAGCCGATCGCCCCCAGGCCATCGAGTCTCGGCATCTCGATGTCCATCGTCACCAGGTCCGGCTCGAAGCGATGCACCTTCCCGGCGCCGTCGAGTCCGTCTCGCGCGGTCCCCACCAGGCGGAACCGGCCCGAGCGTCCGATTATGCCGGACAGAACGCGCCGCATCAGGGCGGAGTCGTCGACGACGAGCACGGTAGCCGGCTTCACGTTCGTCTCACGTTGCACGCTTCCCGTTTCCCAGCAGTCAAACGATCAGCGGATCCCGCCCGCGCTGCTTCACGATCACCGTCCCCGCCCCCACATCGAACCACACAGAGCGCCCCGCACGTCCCCCCACTGCCTCGGCTACCACCGGAATTCCCGCCTTGCGCAGCGCGGTGCGGCACGCCAGCACGTTGCGCTCACCGATGTGCACGCTCCCGGTGGGAAGCAGATCGCCGAAGATCGTGCTCCCACCCACCAGCCGGGCCACGGTGCGCTGCAGCACCGCACCCTGCTTCTTCATTTGCTCGATGAGGTGGGGAATCGCCGTGTCCGCGGCGCGCGTCGCGCTGTCGTGCCGTCGCGAAAGCGACTGCGCAGGCAGCATGACGTGCGCGAGGGCTCCAACCCCACCGTCGGGATCGTGCAGGATCACGGCCACGCAACTCCCGAGCCCCAGCGCCACGATCTTGCCCTCGTTCGAGGCCACGGCGCTCTCACCCAAGCCAACGACCGTGTCACCGCTCTCGAGCATCATGGGCGTCTGTACACGCGCTCTCGCGTGTCCTCGATCACGAGCTGCGTGCGGACGTCTCCCACCAGCGTCTCCACCTTGCCCAGCACGAGGTAGCCCCCCGGCACGAGCGCATCCACGAAGCGCTGGAACAGCTGCTCCTGTGTCGGGCGGTCGAAGTAGATCACGACGTGGCGACAGAGGATCAGATCGGAAGGAGGAGCCGGCGCCGGATCCCGCAGCACGGCGTGGCGCTGGAAACGCACGAGGGACTTGACCTCCGGTACGACCGTGCGGGAATCCGACCCCGTCACGTAGCGCTTCGTGAGGGTAGCAGGCATCTCGTCAAACGCTGTGGGACGGTAGAGCGCCTCGCGTGCGCGGGCCAGGACGGCACCGTCCAGGTCGGTGGCGTCAATGCGCGCGTTGTCCGCACTCGTCCCGCTGCTGCGTGCGAGGTCGAGTAGCAAGATCGACAGCGTGTAGGGTTCCTCTCCCGATGCGCAGCCGGCCGACCAGCAGCGGACGCGGCCGTCCCTGGCCTCCCACAGCTCCGGGAGCACCTTGTCCCGCAGCACACCCCACGTCTCTGCGTTCCGATAGAACTTCGTGACGTTGATGGTGATCGCCTCGAGGAGGCGGCCGTACTCTGTGGCGTCCTCGTCCAGCACGGCCGCGTACTCATCGTAGGTGCTCACCCCGCACGCCCTCATCCGCACGGCGAGCCGCCGCCGGAGACAGCTTTGCTTGTATCCGTCACACCCCAGGCCGCACGCCCGATCGATGCGCTCGAACAACGCCAGCAACGCGGGATCTGGTTCCGACTTGGTCACGCGAGCGCGCTCACCGTCTCGAGATTGGTGCGTGCCAGCTCGTGCCCTGGATTGTTCTCCAGCGTTTTGCGCCAATACTCCGCCGCCGACTCCCGGTCCAGCCTCTTGTACGCAATGTTGCCGAGCTTGAAGTAGACGTCGTCGCCAAGCTTGGGATTCAGCTTGATGGCTCTCTGATAGGCCTGCCACGCTTCGTCGTAGCGCGCCGCCCGGTACTGAAGGTCGCCCAGGTTCTTGGACAGCTGCGGCAGCGACGGGTCGTCTGCCAGCGCGGCGACCAGTATCTCCTCGGCTTCGTCCAGGTGGCCGAGCAACTCGAGCAGCACCGCCCGATTGTTCCTGAGCACGACGTTCTTCGGATGCGACTCCAAACCCTCGCGCAGCAGGGTGTCGGCCTCGTCGAAGTGCTCCATCGCGGCGGCGGCGAGGGACCGGGCCCAGTACCACAGGTCGCTCGGGATCTCGTCTCCACCGACCTCACGCGCGCGATCCAAGCGGCCCGCTGCCACTTCGAAGTCGCCGCGGTGCACCGCGTTGATGCCCCAGCTCGTCATGATGCGCGTGTCACGACGCGCCCTGGTCGCCGCCTCTGCGTAAACGTCCTCCGCCTCGTCGAAGCGCCCGGCCTTCTCGTACGAGAGAGCCAGGTTGTGGAGCACGGAAGCGCGCGCGCCCCCCCGCTCCGCCGCCTGGTTGAAGTACCGCGCCGCCTCCTGCCAGTGCGCCTGCTTGTGCGCTATGAGGCCGAGATAGAAGTACGCCGACCCGTCCGAAGGCCTCAGGTCTACGACGCGGCGGAACTCGCGGTTGGCCTCGTCCAGCATGCCCGTCTTGTAGAACGCGATGCCGAGGTTGCGGTGCTCGTCCACGCGCACGTCGGCGACCTCCGCCCGCGCCTTCTCGCTGCGGCCCGTACGATGCGCGAAGCCGGCCGTGATCAGCCCGTAGAGCGCCTTGCCGACGTCGAACTCCACGAGACCGGAGTCCTCGACGAGCGTGGCGAAGTCCCGCGACCCGTCGAGCAGCGGCACGATGCGCTCCTGCTGCTTCGTGAGAGTCACCTGCGAGGCCTCGACGCGGGCCCGGTCCACCGAGAATATGAGATCGAACGAGGGGATCTTCTTCCCGATCAGGCTCCACTCGTCGACGCGCCGCGCCCCCTCGAGCAGCAGCGACTCCGGGTTGATCTTGACGAGGAAGTCCTGCTCTTCGGGGACGACGTCGCTCTCGAAGTTGAAGCTCCCCTGCGACCACGTGAACAGGAAGAACACGGCCTCCTGAATCTGGATGCGTATGAAGTGCTCGAGGTCCTCGCGGGAGACGGCTCCCTGCTCGAGCAGGATCTCGCCGAGCCGCTTGTCCCGTTCGCGGCCCTGCTGGTCGATGGCCGCCTCCAGCTGCCACTGCATGACCTTCCCGTTCTTCACCAGGATGTCACCCAGCCGGTCGCGCCGGTTGACCAGCGACGCGTACGATATCTGTCCCCTGTCAAAGTAGATGTGGCCCAGGTTGGTGCGGTCGGTGACCGCCAGACACCCGGTCTTCTGCCCCAGCGAGAGGAGCTGCAGAACGTCGGCGAGCGACGCCTCCTTGAGGCTTCCCTTGATCGCCATCAGCCCAGCTCCTCGATCACCCGTTCCACCGGGTCAGGCCAGCTCCACACCACCTTCTCATGGCTCCTCACGCCGGTTACGGGGGAAGCGAGCACGCCACTGGTCCGCACATCGGTCGAGGTGCGCTGGCGCGCTGGGACGACGCCCTCAATGACGTCTCGGGCTATTGCCGCACTCGGTCTCGCGTCCTGTGATTCGGCCGCAGAGACCACGCGCTGGATCAGCCCCAGTACGGCCCGCACCGATTCGGCCGGACGCGCGGCCAGGTAGTCGACAAGTTCCGCATCGGCCTCACCGAACTGCTCGGCCAACCTCATCTCTATGATCTCCCGCCGCAGATCGCGATCCGGACCCGAGATCGACACCACCAATCCGCTCTGTAGGCGTGACTTGAGACGGTCGTCGAGCCCTTCGACCTCCTTGGGCGGCTGCAGCATGGCGAACACGAGCTGACGGGCGGAGCTGAACAGGTCGTTGAACAGGTGGAACACCTCTTCCTGAGTGCGCTCCTTGCCGGCCAGTATGTGGGCATCATCCAGCAGGAACGCGGTGACGCGGCGGTAGCGCACCCGCCACCGATCCATCTTGTCGCCATCTATCGCTTCGACCAGTTCGTCGAGCAGCTGCTGCGCCGAGAGACACGCCACCACGGCGTCGGGCGCCGCTGCAAGCTCGTGTCCGATGGCGTGCAGCAGGTGCGTCTTGCCTACTCCCGTGGACCCGACGATCACCAGCGGGTTGTAGCGGCTACCCGGCCGTTCGAGGGCGCCGCGCGCGCCGTTGGTCGCCACCTCGTTGCCTTTGCCCGGCACGAACGAGTCGAAGGTCCACGCCGCGGACGGGCCCGGCGGCGGACCTACTTCCTCCAGCGTGGTCTGCACCAGCTCGTCCGCTTCCTCGACCCGGTCTGGATCGAAGAACACGGCGTCCTGGGAGCGCTCCTTGTCCAGCCGCACCATCGCCACTTGCGAGCCACGCAGCCGCTCGACGTCCCGCTCGAACTGCCTCAGGATCCCCCCGACGGCCACCGGAGCCTCCTCCTCGAGCAGCGCCCCGAGACGGGCGGTGCTGAACCCCTCGGACGCCCACCGTTTGATCGCTTCCTCCAGATGCGTTCGCCACGCCTCGACCTGCTCGGTCACGGTGTGCTCCACGTCGGACAGGAAGTCCGCGAACTCGTCGGGCGCCGGCGGCGACTCCGGCTGCACAGCCTCCCGCGGCGCGGCGGCCTGCTCCTCTCCCTCCAGCAGTTCCTTCGCTCCCCACGGAGTGAGCGGCTTCTCACTGACCGCCTGATACGCCACCAGCCGGTTCAGCAGACCGAGCAGCTCGCGCACGTTGGGAACCTCGATGTTGGCAACCGCATCGAGCACGCCCTCGGCGAACGTCGCTTCGCGCTCCTCCGACCGGCGATTGAGAATTGCTATCCTGGTCTCCAGGTCGGGCGCGCCGATGTCCACCACCAACCCGCCGTCGAACCTGGAGAGCAGTCTCTCATCGAGGTTCTCGATCTCCGACGGTGGGCAGTCGCTGGTCAGCACGATCTGCTTGCCCGCGGATTGCAGCTGGCCGACGATGCGCAGCAGCTCGGCCTGCATCTCACGCCGGTGCGTGAGGAAATGCACGTCGTCCACCAGCAGCACATCGACGCGGTCGAACCGGCTGCGCAGCGCGTCGCTCTGGCCCGCCGCCACCGCCGCGTGATACGCCTCCACGAACTCGTCGAGCGTGACGTACTCCACGCTGAGCTGGGATGCGAGTTCCCTGGCCCGCTGCCCGATGGCCATCAGCAGGTGTGTCTTGCCGAGGCCGGTGGGGCCGTAGATGAAGAGCGGGTTGTAGGCGGTGCCCGGCGACTCCGCCACCGTACGGGCGGCGGTGACCGCCAGGCGATTGCCGGCGCCGACGACGAGCGTCTCGAAGCTGAACCGCGGGTTCAGTTCTCCAGTCACGCCGGCTCCCCCTGGCTCAGCTTGCGCAGCACCTGTTCCGACGCCGCCTTCAGGGTCTCGAAGACACCCGTGCCCTTCAGAGCCGCCGCCGAGAAGCTCGGCACGTCCCAGAAATTCAGGGCCTCGTTCAGCTCGTCGGGCGACAGGATGAGATCGCGCGGTAGATCCTGCTTGTTGTATTGCAGAACGAAGGGCATGGCGCGCGCGTCCACGCCCTGCTCGATCAGGTTGGCCTGCAGGTTCTGCATGCTCTCGATATTCTCGTCCAACTGCCGGGCCTGGCTGTCGGCGACGAACACGACGCCGTCGGCCCCCTGCAGGACCAGCTTCCGGGTGGCGTTGTAGTAGACCTGCCCGGGGACGGTGTAGAGCTGGAACCGGGTGGTGAACCCGGAGATGCTGCCGAGCTCGAGCGGCAGGAAGTCGAAGAACAGGGTGCGGTCAGTTTGCGTGGCGAGCGATACCATGCGCCCACGACGGTTGTCCGGCACCCGCCCGTAGATGTACTGCAGGTTCGTCGTCTTGCCGGACCGACCGGGTCCGTAGTAGACGATCTTACAGGTGATCTCGCGGGTCGTGAAGTTGACTAGTGACACATCTCACCGTCCGAATAGGCTCGCCAGGCTCCGATCGAGCTCTTCCTCGAAGTTGGCAGCGAGAACCGCCTTCGGCTGCTCCTCAGCGGGCGTCGCCGCAACCAATCCCCGGGCCAGCTCCTCGAAGAATAGTTGTACCAGTCCGGCCGAGGAGTCCGGTCCGTAAACTACCAACGCCAGCAGCCCGCCGCGCGGGGTATCGAACGCCCCCAGGAATATGCCGTGCTGCACTCCCTGGTGGTTCAGAGCGGCGAACTCGTGCTGGTCCAGCATCCGGGCGATCTCGCCCGTCGAGGCAACGATCGCCGCTCCCAGGGCAGCGGCGGACATGACGTCGACTGCACGCATGAAGCCGTGCTGCGCGAGCACCTGCCCAGCCGGCGTCATCAGCAGCGTGAGGCGCGCACCCGACTCCGCCACGAACCGCTCGAGCGGCTCCAGGGTCCATGCCTCAACCGCACGCGTTTCGGTCACGAGATCGACTCCGCCGCACGCAGCATCTCGAGGCGCACCAGACCGACGTTCATGTCCGGCGCACCCACCGCTACGACCAGCATCCCATCCGGCGCGGGCACGATGATGAGCGTCCCGTCTTCGCCCTGGAGGTGCAGGAAGTGGGGCATCCCGACGGCCGCAGCCTCCATGGCCTGGCGGAAGCGCTTCTGCAGGCTCGCTGCCAGGGCGGCCACCGCGTTGCCGCGTACGCCCTCCATGAGCGACTCGGCTACGATCAGACCGTCCTCGCCGGCCACGAGCATCGCTCCCCGCACGCCTCGCACGCGGGTGATGTTATCGAGTACGCGCTGGAACACTGTGCTCACAGTTGCTGCCTCTCCAGCCACTGGCGCGCCACGTCGCCGGCGCGCTCCGCCAGCATCGCCAACCGTCCGGAGGGTACGCTGCGATCGCGCAGGATCAGCAGCAGCGTCTCCGCAGTGGGCGGCGTCACGTACACGTTGCCCTCCGGACCCTCCGCAACCAGCCACCGCCACTCGCCGAGACCGAGCATGCGGGCCGTGCGCTCCGCCTCCTGAGCCGCACCGGCCAGGAAAGCGGCCACAGCGTCGGACACGTCCTCGCCCTGTGCCCCGAGCAGCCTGCCGCCCAGCACACGGCCGCGGTCGTCCATCAGGAGAAGGCCGTGCTCGGCTCCCTCGAGCCCCGCGAAGATGCGATCCTCACCGGCCACCTCCTCGGCCGCCGCGGCGGTCTCTGCCGCCGTCTCGACTGCCGCCTCCGCCGCCGCGCCACGCACCGTCTGCAGGCCGCGCACGACGCTCGGGTCCGTGGGATCGGCGGCCAGCGCCAGTTCCAGGTGCTCCAGCGCCGTTTCGAGGTCGCTCTCTCGGAACGCCAGGAACCCGAGCCCCTTGTGCGCCTCCAGGTGCCGGGGGCTGCGCTCCAGCACGCCGCTCCAGACCTGCTGCGCGCGCCTGAAGTCGCCCGCGTCCACCAAGAGGCGCGCGTACAGGTCGTGCGCCTCGACCAGCTCGGAGTGGTGCTCCAACCCGCCCAGCACGACGCCGGTCGCCGCTTCCAGCTGCCCGCGCCGCCGCAGCGCCTCTCCGAGCTCGAGGAACACGACGCTCTGCGGGTCGCGCGCCAACTCGGCGCTCATTGCCTTGATGTCGCTAGCCACGCGACCTCGCCAAGAACGCCTCCAGGACCCGCGCCGCAACTACAGCTTCCCGCACTCGCTCCATCTCGTCCGGATCTCCTTCTCCCTGCTCACTGAACTTGAGCCACCGCTCCCACCACTCGATCGCCTCGGCGTGACGCCCCTGCAGCGCGAGCGCATCACCCAGGAGCCGGTGCGCGGGTGTCAGCAGCGGATCGAGCCGCAGCGTACGCCTGAGCTGCTCCTCCGCGTCCTGCACGCTCCCGGCACGGAGGCTCACCTCGCCCGCGATCAGCAGCGCGGCCGGTTCGTGGGGATAACCGGAGCGCGCTTCCTCGGCGGCCCTCTGCGCCGCCTCGATGTCGCCGGAGTCGAGCGCTTCGCCTGCGCGCCGCACGACCGCCTCCAGTCCCGACCCCTCATCCGGGACCGGAGCCGCCGCCGCCGACCTGCGCTCCGCGATCGTGATGAGCCTCGCGCTCTCCAGGCCGAACAGCGTCTTCGCGACGTCGAAGTCCGAGCGCCCGATCAGCGACGAGATGCCGCGGACGTCCTGTTCTCCGTCGATCGTTGCCAGCACCTCCCACTCGTCCGGCAGCAGGTCCAGCTGCCCGGTGTCGCCTTCCTCCGCCGCCGCCAGGGCCGGCACCACTCCCACGTTCGGGATCTTGCGCTCGATGCGCGACCACTCGTCGATGCGCCGCGCACCCTCCATGAGAACGGACGCGGTCGAGATCCTGATCGTGGCGTCGGCGGGAACTTCATGGAGCGGGCCCTCCTCGAACGAGAAGTACCCCTCGCTCCAGTTCATCACCTCGAAGATCACTTCCTCGATCTGGAACCGGACCTGGCGCTCGAGCTCCCGCGTGCCGATCGCGCCGATCTCGACCAGTATCTCTCCGAGTCGCCGCTCGTCTCCGTGCTGCTGCATGTCGCGCGCGCGGGCGAGATCGGCCTCGGTGATCTTGCCGCCCTTGAGCAGCACCTCGCCCAACGGGTGTGGATTGCTCTCCACGAGGGCGTAAACGACCGCACCGTTGTCGAAGCACACCGTACCCTGGTTGTGCCGCAGCTTGGAGGTCACGGTCAGCACGCCAGTCTTCCGTGAAAGGTCCAGCAGCTGGAAGACATCGTGGATGCCCAGTTCCTTGAGCGGGCCTTCGATGGCCATGCCTAGACGACCTCCGACTGGAAGATGTGCTGCAGGTCGAGAGCCGTTCGCGCGTGCTTGCGCGCACGCTTGGCGTGGGGACCCGACGGGTCGAGCGCGATCACGTGCTCCCAGCGCTCCACCGCCGGCTGGTAGCGCCGCTGCCGCGCAAAGCACACACCCGTGAGAAACAGGGCCGCGACGTGCTGGCCCTCGTGAGCCAGCACACGCTCGAGTGCCTGCAGCGCCGGCTCGGGTCGCCCGTCGTCCAGCAGCGCCTGCCCCAGCACCATCAGGGCGTCGAGGGCGGCCGAGTCGTTGCTCAGCACGTCCACGAGCAGGGCGACGGCCTTCTTCGGCTCGCCACGGCGGCGGTACAGATCGGCCGCCGCAAGCGTCGCCTCGTGGAACGTGGGCAGGACCTCGAGCGCGGCGTCGTAGCACCGCTCGGCCGCGCTCCAGTTCTCCTGCTGCTCGTGGACTCTGCCGAGATCGAGCTGCACCTGAATGAAGCGGGGATTCAGCTCCAGCGCGCTTTCGTACGAGCGGCGCGCTGAAGTCAGGTTCCCCATCCGAACCGCGACGTCCCCCTCCAACTTCAGGAGATCGGCGCGCTGCGGCTCCCTCTGCCGCGCCTGGGCCAGCGCCTCGAGCGCGCCGCCGGGGTCGCCCGCCGCAAGCCGGGCTTCCGCCAGCACCACGAGCACGTCGGTATCTTCGGGAGACTCGGCTGCCAGCTGCGACGCGTCCTCCACCGCCTCGGCGCCGCGCCCCAGAGCAAGCAGCTCCTCGAGCTCGCCCAGCCTCACGTCCTGCCGTCCCGGCTCCAGCTGCCGGGCGGCGCGGTAGCGCTCCAGCGCCTCACCGTGCAGCCCACGCCGGGCGAAGATCTGGGCGAGGAGAACCTGGCCGTCCACCGGGTCGCCGCCGCGTCCAACCGCGCGGTTGGCCTCTGCGGCCGCCAGCTCGGACAGTCCCTTGCTCAGATAATCACGCGCGAGGTCGAACGGATCGCTGACCTTCGCGTCGGACGGCTTGGCAGGCGTCTGGTCGAGCTCCGCGAAGAGGTCGTCCAGGGAACCCGGCTCGAAGCTGATGCTCTGCTCCACGAGATCGGCCGCCACGTCCGCGGAGATCTCCGGCACGACGGAAATGGTCGGATCCTCGTATTGCAGGTCGATCGCCAAACGGAACTTCTGCGCCACGTAGTAGGGGTCGAGCGTCTGTGCCCGTGTGACTGCGCGCAGCGCTGCGTCGTAGTCGCCCAGCCGCGAGAGCGCGAAGCTCAGGTTGTAGTGCGCCTCCGCCGACTGGGGATCGGCCTCGACCGCACGCGCAAAAGCATTGCGTGCGTCTTCGGTCCGCTCGATCTCGTTGAGGACCAGCCCGATCCCGTTCCACGCTGCGGCCGAAGTGGGGTCGCTCTCCAGCACTCTGCGGAAAGCCTGCAGCGCGAGCTGGTGCCGCTGCAGCTTGAGGAGCAGAAGACCGAGGTTCAGTCTGGGAATGTCCAGGTCTGCCGCTTTCTCGACGGCGGCCCGCAGTATCTCGACGGCTTCCTCCACATCACTGAGCTGGGCCAGCGTGATCGCCAGGTTGTTGAGCGCCAGCGCATACTCGGGCGCCACCTCCACCGCCCTGCGGTAGGAAACCAGCGCTTCGTCGAACCTCCCAAGCTGGTGCAGCACCACGCCGCGCTCGTTCAGCACCTTCGGCTCGTCCGGCAGCTCTCCCACGAGTCGGTCGTACAGCTCCAGGGCGGCGGCATGCTCGCCGTTCAGCAGATGCACCTCCGCAATCGCCTGCAGCACGAGCCGCCGGTCCTCGCCCCGATCGAGCGCTAGCCTGTACTCGCGCAGAGCCTCGTTGTAGTAACCCTGCTGGCGGAACGCACGCCCGAGATTGTAGTGGGCCAGTGCCTCGGTGGCCTCTGGCCCGGGGGCCGCGAGATCGATCGCTGAGGGGCGCGCCCGCTGTTCGGCGACCGACTCGAGCGTGAGGTTGCTCTGCGCGCGGCCCAGGGTCGGGTTGAGCTGGATCGCGCGCTTCGTAGCGGCGCGAGCTTCCTCGTGCCGTCCCAGGTCGCCCAGCACGAAGGCGAGCTGGTAGTGGGCGTCTGCGTTCTCGGGGTTCAGCTCGGTGGCGCGCTGCAGCGCGGCCAGGGCGTCGTTGTTGACACCGCGATTGTAGCACACCTCACCCAGGTACTGGTGGATTACGCTGCTCTCGGCGTCCAGCGCGCTCGCCCGCTGGAGCCACTCCTCCGCCGCCGCGAGGTTACCACGCGTCTTCTCGGCGAGCCCCAACTGGATGAGCGCCGCGACGTCGTTGGGGTTCTTGGTGATCAGATCCTGGAACTCGTGGGCCGCGGAGTCGTAGTGGCCCAGCGATGCGTACACCCGGCCCAACTCCCAGCGGCACTGCGTGTCGTCGGGATCGGCGCGCAGCTTTTCCTTGAGTTCCGCTACGCGGCGATCGTAGTAGCCCGACTCCTGGTACGCGATCTCCAGGTTGCGCCTGGCGATGTGCATCTTCGGGTCGAGTTCCAGCGCGCGCTGGAACTCGCCGATCGCGTCCTCCACCAGCCCCTTGCGGTAATACAGAACGCCCAGGTTGTTGTGCGCCCCGGCGTCGGAGGGATCGATCCGGCGCGCAAACGATCGCAGGACATCGCGATCACGTTCCGGGACCGCCCCCCTCGCCATGCGCCTCAGCCCACGCGAACCGCGTCGAAGATGGTCTTGAGCGAAGCCAAGTCGGGAAGCAGCAGGAAGTGCCCGCGCAGCGTTCTGTCGGCTTCCTGGAAGTTGAAGTTGGTCTCCACGCAGAACACCATGTCCTTGTCGCGCCCGAAGCTGAGCTGCGCCGTCGTGAGGACCGTACCGGACATGTCGATGGCCAGGCTCGGCACCGAGGGCAGCAGCATCATGCCCATGAAGTCAGAGAGCGCGTTCATGTACGCTCCGCCCAGGATGTTGCCCGCCTCCTTGAGGGCCGACTGCTCGAGCTCGCCGAACTCCGTGGTGGCGTCCGGCTCGCGCCGCAGCAACATGTCGCAGAGGAGCAGGGCGTCGAATTCGGGCAGTGTGAGCAGCATGCGCCCGGTGAGATCGCCCAACATGTGCATCAGCACGCCGACGATGACCTCATCCTTGTCTCCGAGGCGTTCGGGCACCTGCTCCAGGCGAGTCACGAAGATCTCCGGCACGGAGATCATGATGCGGCGGTTCGTGAGCTGCGACAGTGCCGTGGCGGCATGCCCGGCGCCGATGTTCGCCACCTCCTTGAGCGCGTCGAGCTCCAACTCCTTCAGATCATGAAGGTCTTCCATGCTTGCGTCTCCTAGACCAGGCCCCCGGCGTCCAGAATGAGAACGGGTCGTCCCTCACCCAGAATTGTCGCGCCGCTGAAGATCGGCAGCGTCCCCTGCGGCGGGCTGAACGTCTTCACCACTATTTCCTGTTGGCTCACCAACCGGTCCACCACGATCCCACACCGCCGCTCCCCCATCTGGAGTACGATCACCGGGCTGCGGGGAGGCGCGTCCCCACCGATCTCCAGCATCTCCCTCATGTGCACCAACGGCACGACTTCTTCGCGCAGTGACATCGCGTCGCGGCCGTCCACCCGGGTTACCGCCACCGTGTTGAGGTCCAGCGTCTCCGCGACGTGCGTGATGGGCAGCGCGTAGCGCTCGTCTCCAACCCGTGTGATGAGCGCGCGGATGATCGCGAGCGTAGTCGGCAGGCGCAGCGTGAACACCGTTCCCCTTCCCGGCTCGCTGTCGACATCGATTCCGCCTCCCAGCGCACGCACCACGTCAGCGACGGCGTCGATCCCGACACCCCGCCCGGACACCTCCGAAACCTCGGAGGCGGTGCTGATACCGCTGCGCCCCAGCACGCGCATCAAGAGCTCGTCCGACAGGGCATCGACTGCGGGGTCCACCAACCCGAGCTCCTTGGCCTGCGCGAGTATCTGGTCGCGGTCCATGCCCCGGCCGTCGTCGCGCACCCGGATCGCGACCGCGGCGCGCTCGCGCATGGCGCTGAGCTCAATCACGCCCTCGGCCGGCTTGCCCGCAGCCACCCTCTCGTCGGGCGACTCGAGTCCGTGATCCGCTGCGTTGCGCAGCAGGTGAACCAGCGGCTCGCCGATCTTGTCCAGGATCGCGCGGTCGAGCTCGATCTCCTTGCCCTCGACACGGAGCTCGATCTGCTTGCCGAGCTTGCGGGCGAGATCCCGAACGAGGCGCGGGAACCGGTCGAAGACCTGCCACACCGGAGTCATGCGGGCGGACACGATCTCCGCCTGGAGGTCTGCCGCGAGTCCCGACACGCGAACCGCGATGTCCTCGAGGTCAGCGTCCGCGCTCGCCGTGCTGAGCTCGGTCAGCCGGCCCCGAGCCGTGAGCAACTCGCCGATCAGGTTCATCAGGGCGTCGAGCCGCCTGAGGTCCACCCTGATGTGCTTCGAGCGCCCGCCCGCCTCGGTGCGAGCAGCCTCTTCCTGAGCGGCGAACTCGACTCGGTCCACGTCGCCGGCCGCGCGGATCTCGCGCTCCAGATCCTCGTCTGCAGCAGCAGTCTCGATGCGAAGGGCGAACTGGCCTCCGAACTCCTCGCCTTCCATCTGCGACGGCGGCGGCTCGACCGCGTGGACTCGCCCCAGGGCTTCGAGTCGCCGCAGGATCAGCAGCGCCCGGGCGCCCTTCAGCTGCGCCTCCGTAACCAGTACCACCCGCACCGGGCGCCCTGCGCCCGCCGCCACGGCGACCACCGGCGCCGACGGCCGCTGCACCGCCGGCCGCTCCACATCCGCCCCCAGCGTCTGACTGGCCCGGTCCAGGCTCTTGAGAACGTCCGAGAGGTCGAGGTCGGCCTCCCGTCCGGCGACTGAGGCCTCGATCGCCTGATCGAGCGAGTCGGCGCTGCGGAAGAGGAGCTCTACGACTTCGTCGGGAGGGGCCTGCTTGCCGCGGCGCAGCACGTCGAGCAGGCTCTCGGCCCTGTGGGCGAGATCCGCCACGGCGCCGTAGCCCATCGTCGCAGCCATGCCCTTGATGGTGTGCATGGACCGGAAGATGCCGGCGACCGGCTCGCTCGCCCCAGGATCTCGCTCCCACTCCAGCAGCAGCTGGTTGATGGTGGTGAGATGTTCTCGGCTTTCGGCGAGGAAGAGCTCCGCATACTGCGAGAGATCCATGCCTAGCCGAGTATCCGCTGCACGGCTTCCAGGACGCGGGACGGCTGGAACGGCTTGACGATGAAGTCCTTCGCGCCCGCCTGAATGGCCTCGACGACGAGGGCCTGCTGGCCCATCGCGCTGCACATCAGGATTCGGGCGTCCGGGTGCGACTCGACGATCGTGCGCACCGCATCGATCCCACCCATGTCCGGCATCACAATGTCCATCGTGACGAGATCCGGCTTGAGCTGGTCGTACTTCTCGACTGCCTGAGTGCCGGTCTCGGCTTCACCCACCACCTCGTAGCCGGCTTGCGTCAGAATGTCACTGATCATCGTGCGCATGAAAATCGCGTCATCACAGACGAGCACCGTATGGCTCACACGCCCTCCCTACAGGCTGAGAATTGGAGCAAGCAGTGCGTCCAGATCGAGCAGAACGAACGTGTCGTCGCCGCGCAGCCCGACTGCCCGCACCAACCGAGGGTCCACCCCGGGGAGCTCTCCGCGATCGGAGAGGTCCTCCGGCGCGACCGTCAGAAGGTCGATCACCTCGTCCACGGCGAGCCCCACGTACTGCTCACCGACCTCACACAATACAATAGTGCCGCTGCCCTCGGACGGGGCGTGACCCAGCGCACGCCGTCCGTCGACCAGCGGCACCAGCTGGCCCCGCACGTTTATGAGCCCGGCCACCTCGTGCGAGGCTCCGGGGAGGCGGGTCGCCTGCTGCGTCGGCAAGATCTCGCGGACGGCCGAAATGCCGATCCCGTACCGCAGATCAGCCAACCGAAAAACCAGGATCCGAACGCCCGCCAAGTCGTCCATCTTATTTGAAGAAGCCAAGATAGTCCAACTGGTTAGGGCGAGCAAGCAAGCCGGAATCGGCCTGCGCAGCCTCCAACGCGGGGGCCAGATCGGAGGGCCACTCGGAGCGAAACTCGCTCCATTCTCCGGTTTCCGGGTGTTTGAAACGCAGCACGGCCGCGTGCAGCGCCTGGCGGGGGCAGGCCGCCTCGACCGCCCGCGCCCGCGATCGCTGAGCCCCGGTGGCCCGCCGCGCCCCTCCGCCGCCGTACACGGCATCGCCCACCACCGGGTGGCCCACATGCGCCAGGTGCACCCGGATCTGGTGGGTGCGCCCCGTCTCCAGCTTCACCCGCACCAGATCACAGGTGTCGAACCGCGCCACCTGTTCCGCGTGGCTGCGCGCCGCCCGGCCCGTGGCCAACACCGCCATCCGCTTGCGGTCCCTGGGGTGCCTGGCCACCGCAGCATCGATGTCCAGGGGCCCTTTGAGGTGCCCCCACACCAGCGCGGCGTATACCCTCTCGATGCGGCGCTGCCCCATGGCCCGGGACAGGCTGCGGTGTACCGCGTCGGTCTTGGCCACGATCATCAGACCCGACGTGTCCTTGTCGAGCCTGTGCACGATGCCCGGTCGTCCCTCGGCGCCGCTCGACAAGCTCGTGCCGCGCGCCACGAGCGCGTTGAGCAGCGTGTCGTCCCAGTGCCCCGGCGCCGGGTGGACCACCAAGCCGGCGGGCTTGTCGAGCACCAGGATCGCGTCGTCTTCGTAGACCGCCGTGAGCGGTATCGGGTACGGGGTGAGCGTTCTGGGCGGGTCGGCCTCGGGCAGCGTTACCCGCACCTGATCGCCTCTTCCGAGGGTGCGCGAGGCGCGAGCCGGCTCGCCATTGACGGCCACCGCGCCGTCGGCGATCAGCCGTCCGGCCTGGGTTCGGGATAGCGCCAGCTGGTCGGCCAGGAACCGGTCCAGACGCTCCGTGGCCTCGGTGCAGACCTGGAGCTCGACGGTGTGGGGAGGCTCAGGCCTCGGCGGGACCGGTCTGCTCGGAGGGTTGCTCATTGCCGCGTCGGCCCTCCTGCCACAGCACGGCCGCGAGCGCCACGGCGCCGCACGTCACGGCTATGTCGGCAACGTTGAAGGTGGGCCAGTGAAAAGGACCGATCCATACATCAATGAAGTCCACCACGCCGCGCGCGCTGCGCACGCGGTCCAGCAGGTTGCCGATGGCGCCCCCGCACACGAGGCCCAGCGCAGTCAGCCGCACCCACTGCGTGGACAATGTGTGCCGCGCCAACGACGCTAGCACGACCAACGCCACGAGCGCAAGCACCATGAAGACCCAGCGCGAGTAGGCACCCACGTGAACGCCGAACGCCGCCCCTGGATTGTAGACGAGTCTGAAGGTGAGCCAATCTCCGAGGATCCGGACCGGCGCGTGCGCGAGGTTCGCGACGGCGAGCTTCTTCGTGATCAGATCGACGGCTACTACACCGAGCGCGACCCCCCAGAACAGAGGGTGCCTAAGCCCGCTTGGCATCTTCCTCCTTGGCCTTGCACTTGATGCAGAGGCGTGCGTGCGGCAGTGCGTCGAGTCGCTCGAAGCCGACCTCTTCCCCGCACTCGTGACAGACGCCGAACTCCTTGGGCTTGAAGTAGAGCCGCCGCAGCGCCTCGTTCACATGCCAGAGGTAGCGGCCCTCCTTTGAGGCGAAGAGGAATTGCTTCTCGCGCTCCATGGCGTCCGTCCCCTGATCGGCCATGTGGAAGGAGTACGACGACAGGTCGCCATCGGATGCCTGCAGCGTGCCGCTGAACTGCTCGTCGTAGTTGCCGATCTCCTTCATGACCCGACCCCGTTCCTCGAGCAGGCGCTTTTCCAGGTGTGTCAGCTGTTTCTTGTTCATCAGTCAGTCTTCCTGCCGATTACGCCGGCGTTGAACCTCAGCGGGCCGTCCCGTCCGAGCGCTTGAGCGCGATGACGACCTCCCGCCCATCGATGTCGACCGCCTCCCGCACATCCGGGTCCGCCAGATCGGCGCCCGTCTCCAGCCGGCGTGCCAACGTCTCTCCCGCAATGAACTGACGGAACGCTCCGGCCGCCTCCAGCACTTCGTCGGCGCCGGAGATGCTCAATGCGATCCGCGTATTGTAATCGTACCCGGCCTCTTTTCGTAGTCTCTGCACCCGATTGACTAATTCCCGCGCGAGGCCCTCATGGCGCAGGTCGTCGCTCAGGGCCGGATCCAGCGCCACGACCAGTGGTCCGTCGCTCTGCACCAACCAGTCCGTGGCCACCTCCCGCTCGACAACTACGTCCTCGGGACGGTACTCGAACCGCTTCCCGTCCACTGTGACGGATACCGCAGCGCCCCCCTCCAGCTCCTGGAGCTGCTCTCGCGTCAGTTCTTTCGCGGCCTGGGCGGCCCGCGGAGTGTCCTTGCCGTAGACCTTCCCGAGAGTGCGGAAGTTCGGCTTTGGCTTGAGGCGCACCAGTTCCTCGTCGGACTCCACGACGCCGATCTCCTTCACGTTCACTTCGGCGGCCAGGATATCCAGGAAGGATTGGAACGCCGCGCCGCGGGTCGAGGCGGGGACGGCGACGCGGAGCCGGGCCAGCGGCTGGCGCACCCTGAGTCCGGCCTGTTCGCGGGCGGCGCGGGCCAGCGAGGACAGGCGCCGCACAGCGTCCATCGGCTCGTCCAGCCCCTCGTCGGCGCCGCCGCTGCCCAGCGGGAACCGGGCCAGGTGCACTGAAGAGCCCGTGAGTCTGCGGTGGATGGCGTCGCTCAGGAACGGCGCCGCCGGCGCCAGCAGCCGGGTCACCGTCACCAGCGCCTCGTAGAGCGTGGCCAGGGCCGCCGGATCGGCTGAACCGCCGGGCGCCCAGAACCGCGTGCGGTTCACCCTCACATACCAGTTGGAGAGCTCGTGGTCCACGAAGTCGATGATGGCGCGCACCCCGCCGGTCACGTCGTACGCGGACCAGGCTGCGCGCACCGTCCGGATGACCGTATCCAGCCGGCCAGCGAGCCAGCGATCCACCAGCGGCCGCTGCGCCAGGGGAGGCGCATCCTCGGGCGTCCACTCCTCTGCGTACAGCGCGAAGAACCCGTACGTGTTGCGCAGGCGGTTGAGGAAGCCGGAGGAGACCTCGCGGATCGCCTCCGGGTCGAACCGCTTGGGCAGCCACACCTGGCTCGACGCCAGCAGGTAGAGCCGCACGGCATCCGCGCCGAACTGCCCCACTGCCTCCCACGGGTCGGTCACGTTGCCCAGACGCTTGGACATCTTGCGGCCATCGGCGTCCAGCACGAGCCCGTTCACCACGCAGTGGCGATATGCCGCGCCGTCGGAGACGCCGGCAGCGATCGCCAGCAAGGAGTAGAACCACCCGCGCGTCTGGTCCAGACCCTCGCAAATGAAGTCCGCCGGGAAGTGGCGCTCGAACTCGGCTTGGTTCTCGAAGGGGTAATGCCACTGTGCGTATGGCATCGCGCCCGAATCGAACCAGGCGTCGATCGTCTCCGGCACCCTGCGCATGGTCCCGCCGCACCCGGCTGCCGTACACTCGAACGTGTACTCGTCGATGAACGGCTTGTGCGGATCGAAATCGTCGGGGAGTTTCTCGCCGCGTAGCTGCTCGAGCTCGGCGTAGGAGCCGATCGCCACGCGGTGTCCGGTGTCGTCGCGGTCGCAGCGCCACACCGGCAGCGGCGTGCCCCAGTAGCGGTCGCGCGACAGAGCCCAGTCCACGTTGTTCTCGAGCCACTCGCCGAAGCGACCCTCGCCCACCTCGGGCGGATACCACTTCACATCGTGGTTGATCGCGATCATGCGATCCTTGAACGCCGTCGTGCGCACGAACCAGGAGTCCCGCGCGTAGTAGATGAGCGGCGAGTCGCAGCGCCAGCAGAAGGGATAGCTGTGCTCGTACCCTTCAGGCTGATAGCGGCCGAACACCTTGCCCTCTCCCACGAGCCGGTCGGCGATGATCGGGTTCGCTTCGAACACCGTCTTGCCGTTGATCTCCTCGTACGCGGTATCGAAGAACCGGCCCGCGGCATCCACCGGGTTGAGGAACGGGAGGCCCTCCTTGATGCCGGCCGCGTAGTCGTCGGCGCCGAACGGGGGCGCGAGGTGTACGAGTCCGGTCCCTTCCTCGTTGGTCACGAAGTCACCCGCCACCACCCGCAGACCGGCTTCGGGATCGACCTCGACGGCCTCGATCAATTGCTCGTAGCGGAGTCCAACCAGGTCGCGGCCGGAGTGCTCCGCGACCAGTGGGAACTCGGCGAGCGGCTTCCCACCCGTGGCGCCGGGGATCACTCTGGTCTCGGCGATCACCCTCTCAGCGATGATGCTCCGCCCATCAACCACGTGCTCCACGTAGCGGAAGTCGGGGTGCACCGCGACGGCCACGTTGGAGGGGAGTGTCCAGGGGGTCGTCGTCCACACGAGCAGGTATCGGTCGCGCTCTCCCACGAGGCGGAACAGCGCGTGGATGGACGGGCTCTTGTGCGTCTCGTAGCCCTGCGCCAGTTCGTGGCTGGAGAGCGCGGTTCCGCAGCGCGGGCAGTACGGCAGCACCTTGTGTCCCAGGTACAGCAGGTCACGGTCGTGTAGCTGCTTCAGCAGCCACCAGACGCTCTCGATGTATTCGTTTGTATACGTGATGTACGGGCGCGAGTAGTCGAGCCAGTAACCGACGCGCTCGGAGAGGCTCTCCCAGTCGGACTTGTAACGGAACACACTCTCCTTCGACCGGGCGTTGAACTCGGCCACGCCAAACTTCTCGATGTCGGCCTTGCCGGAGAGCTTCAGCGCCTTCTCCACCTCGATCTCAACGGGCAGGCCGTGCGTATCCCAACCGGCGATGCGCGTTACAGACTCGCCCAGCATCGTGTGGTAGCGGCAGATCAGGTCCTTGATCGCGCGGGCGAAGACGTGGTGGATCCCGGGCCGCCCGTTGGCCGTGGGCGGTCCCTCATAGAACACGTACGGCTCCCCACCCTTGGTGGCGTCCAGCGTCTGGTGGAACAGATCCTCCGCGCGCCACTGCTCGAGCACCTGCTGCTCGAAGGAGTCGGGCGAGGCGGATCCGAGAGCCTCGTACGGCATCAGGCCATGCGCTCCAGCACGCCCTCCACGAGGCGCGTGAGGTTGGGCTCGGCCGCGGCGGCGGTCGCGATGATCCGGTTGATGTCCGCCGGCTCCAGGGCGTCGGGCAGGCACTGGTCCGTGATGATCGAGATGCCCAGCACCCGCATGCCGCCGTGCACTGCGACGATCGCCTCGGGCACAGTGGACATGCCGACCACGTCGGCGCCGATTGCCCGCAGGAAGCGGTACTCGGCCGGCGTTTCGAGGTTCGGGCCCACCACGGCAACGTAAACGCCCTCGCGCAGCACGAGCTTGAGATCGCGGGCAACTTCGCGCGCGAGCTCTCTCAGCTCCGGATCGTACGCGCGGGACATGTCAGGGAACCGCGGTCCCAGCTCGTCGTGGTTGGGTCCGACCAGCGGATTGTCGCCCAACAGGTTGATGTGGTCCGAGATCAGCACCAGGTCGCCGGGCCCCCACAGCGGGACCATCCCCCCGCAGGCGTTCGACACCACGAGCGTCTTCGCCCCCAGCGCGCGCATCACGCGTACCGGGAAGCCGATCTGCTGCATCGCGTAGCCCTCGTACCGGTGGAACCGGCCCTGCATGGCCACGACGCGCTTTCCGCCGAGATGACCCAACAG
>JAUVTI010000246.1 GCA_030601605.1 Gemmatimonadales bacterium | reverse complement strand
CAAGCCGTCGGACCCGCCGCCGGGCCGGTGGAAGTGGGTCATGTAGCGGATGTGCTCGTACGCGGCGTCGCCCGAGATTTCCTGCGTTATAAGCTGGATGTAGGCCTCGTCCAGCAACCGCAGATCCTGGGCCGAGGCCGTGCCGGTGACCATTGCCGCGAGGGCCGCGGCCGCGGTTGCAGGCTTCATGGTGCCTCCACAATGCAATTCGGTGATTGGGACATTCATCGTACCCTGTCGTGTCAGGCGCCGTCCAGTACCTCGGGCCCGCCGGCCGTCTCCTTACCGACGCCCCGAACAGGCGCATGGTTGCATTGGCCGAGGGCGCCCGACGAAGCCGATTGCCTCCCGGCCGCTTCTGGGTATCCTCATACAGGGACCCGGAAGCAGAGGGGCGGTGTGACGAGCACCAAAGCCGGCATCAAGGCAGCCCTGGCGGGCAGCTACGCGATCGAGGACGAGCTCGGAAGCGGCGGGATGGCCATCGTGTACCTCGCGCGGGACGGCAAGCACGACCGCGAGGTGGCAGTAAAGGTGCTCAAGCCCGAGCTGGCGGCCGCGGTGGGGCCGGAGCGCTTCCTGCGCGAGATCAAGATCACAGCCAAGCTCAACCACCCCCACATTCTCCCACTGCTCGACTCCGGCGAGGCCGGCGGGTTCCTGTACTACGTGATGCCCTACGTGAGCGGCGGGTCGCTGCGCTGGGTCCTGAAGCGCGATGCGATCCTCCCCGTCGCTGACGCCGTGCGCATCACGGAGCAGGTCGCCTCGGCGCTCGACCACGCCCACCGGCTCGGTGTCGTGCACCGCGACATGAAGCCCGGGAACATCCTGTTCTCCGGGGGCCACGCCATCGTCGCCGACTTCGGGATCGCCAAGGCGGTGAGCAGCATCAGCCGCGAACAGCTGACGCGGACCGGATTCCCCCTGGGCACTCCCGGATACATGAGCCCGGAGCAAGCGGCCGGCAACACGGCCCAGGACCCGCGCACCGATGTGTTCGGCCTCGCGTGCGTCACCTACGAGATGCTCGTGGGAGAAACACCGGGAATGTGGCCCAGCGAGGAAGCCGTCCGGATGGGACGGTTCCTCGACGCATCACCGGCACACCGCAAGACCCTCGACAAGCTGCCGGGCAGGATCGAGCAAGTACTGACCAGGGCGCTGGCCATGCGTCCCGCCGACCGGTTCGCGACGCCCGGGGAGTACGCAAGCGCGCTCGGGGGATCGTCGAAGCACACGGCCAAGCTCGGCGACTCGGTGGCGCGCGACGTGGTGCGGCGGGCAGCCGAGCTCGACGCGCAGCACGCGACCGAGGATGGCGTGCTGTCGGTCGGAGGCGTGGAGCAGGTAGCGGCCGAGGCCGGGATTCCGCCCGCGCG
Organism: Gemmatimonadales bacterium; assembly: GCA_030601605.1. GTDB lineage: Bacteria > Gemmatimonadota > Gemmatimonadetes > Gemmatimonadales > GWC2-71-9 > WVYX01. The sequence goes on along the minus strand of JAUVTI010000246.1, from coordinate 1,076 downwards.
GGTGCGCGAGGCGTTGCGGGAGGTCGAGCCCCACCGCAGCGAGCTACCCGCCGATGCGGCCGCACGCGGGCCCATCAAGCCCAACTGCAAGAAGGGCCGCCGCACAGTGGATCGCACCGTCCCCGGCCACCTCGCAGAGGCGGACTACGAGATCCTGATAGAGGAGATCCAGCGATCGCTGGGGTACGTCGGCACGGTGTCCGGAGTCGGGAAAACGCTCAATTGGAGCGGGGCCAAGCCGGGGTTCGTGGGCCGCGATACTCGAGTCACAATCACACGTCGCGAAACCGAGACCGCCGTCCACATCGAGGAGCACATCGAGATCCGGGGTTTCTCGATGTTCTCGCCGGCGTGGGGCGCCGCAGCGGGGGGGGCCATCGGGGTCGGCATCTCGAGCGCACTGGGGCTCCCGGAAGCCGGCATGGTCATCCTGGGGCTGGGCTCGGCCTTCGGCGGCGCCTTCCTCACCGTGAACGGCATCCTCAAGGGGCTGGCCCGCCACTACGCCCCGCAGCTCGAGAACCTCGCCGACCGGCTGGCGGCGCACATCGAGCGCCGGGCGCTGCCGGAGGAAGCGGGAGCGGATCGAAGACTGTCGTCGAGAGAGGCGCCGCCCAGCCCGGTCTAGAGCAGGAAGTACCGCGGCGTCTTCGCCCTGTAGCGGCGGTACTCGTCCCCGAACCTCCGCTCCAGGTGCTCCTCCTCCACCAGCACCGTCAGGTGCATCAGCACGACGAACAGCGCCACGCCTGCATAGGCCAGGAAGGTATGGCCTATCATTGCGTAGCCGAGAGGAAAGAGGGCGTAACCGGTGTACTGCGGGTTGCGGCTGAAGCGATAGATGTCCGAAGTGATCAGGCGCTTGGTATCTATGCCCACGACCATCCTGGACGAGAAGCGGCGCAGTGGCACGAGGGCCAGTATCACGCCCAGGACCATGAGCCCGTAGCCTGTCCATTGGACTGGCGTCCTGGGCGGGGGAAACAACGGCATCGAATACCCCAGCACCAGGTGCGGGATCAGCCAAGCAGTCAGCAGCAACACCACACCCAGCACGGTGATGCGTCCAAAGCGGC